>CAYZPZ010000056.1:0-10866 GCA_964480205.1 uncultured Conexibacteraceae bacterium | reverse complement strand
CCTGGAGGATCGCCGCCATCCGCTCCAGCCCCATGCCCGTGTCGATGTTGCGCATCGGCAGCGGCGTCAGGGTCCCATCCTCGGCGAGGTCGTAGGTCATGAACACGTGGTTCCAGTACTCGACGAAACGATCGGTGTCGTCGCCGGGGCGGTCGTCCGCGCTCCCAAATCCCTCTCCGCGATCCAGATAGAGCTCCGAGCACGGCCCGCAGGGTCCGGTCGGGCCGGCCTGCCAGAAGTTCTCCGAGCGCGGCAGCCGCACGATCCGCTCCTCCGGCACGCCCACCGAGCGCCAGATCTCGATCGCCTCCTCGTCAGGTCCCAGTCCCAGCTCCTCGTCGCCGGCGAACACAGTCACCCAGATGCGGTCCGGCTCGAAGCCGAAGCCCTGGACCGAGAGCTCCCATCCCCAGGGGATCGACTGCTCCTTGAAGTAGTCGCCGAAGCTCCAGTTGCCGAGCATCTCGAAGAAGGTCAGATGCCGCGCCGTGTTGCCGACCTCGGTGATGTCGGTGGTGCGAAAGCAGCGCTGCACGTCGGCCACCCGCGGCGCCGGCGGCTCCTGGCGGCCGAGGAAGTAGGGCTTGAAGGGCTGCATGCCCGCGGTGGTCAGCAGCACCGACGGGTCGTGCACCGAGGGCACCAGCGAGGCCGAGGGCACGATCTCGTGACCCCGCACGGCGAAGAAATCGAGATAGGTGCGACGGATCTCGTCGGCGTTCACGGCGCTCAGTCTAGGGAGCGCAAGGCCACCCTCAGTCGGAGCGCAGGCCGGAGGCCGGAGCGACTTACGCGGGGTGGCCGCGGTGCTCCCGCCTGGTGGCGAAGCCGTCCCGCGTACTGGAGCTAGGCGATCGTCCCGTGCCCGACCACCATGTCGCCGTCCATCAGGCAGGCGATCTGGCCGGGGGCGACGCGGTCGGTCGGCTCGTCCAGCGCGATCACCGCCTCCTCGCCGGGGCCGGCGGGCGCGGCCTCGATCCGGCAGGCGCGCTTCGGCGCGTGGTAGCGGAGCCGCACCGAGTCGACGCGGTCGGCGCCGCGGTGCAGGCGCGCGCCTGCGATCCGCACCCTCTCGGTGCGCAGGCGGGAGCGCGGGCCGACAACCACGCGGTTGGTGTCCGCGTCGGTGCCGAGCACGTACATCGGCTCGGGACCCCCGACCCCGAGGCCCCGCCGCTGGCCGACCGTGAACTGGTGGTGGCCGTCGTGGGCGGCCAGCATCCGCCCCCCCTCGTCGACGATCTCCCCCGGCCGCTCGCCGAGGTCCCCGTGGCGGCGCAGGAAGGCCCGCTTGCCCTGCCCGGCGAGGAAGCAGAGGTCCTGGCTTTCGGCGCGCCCGGCCACCTCGAGCTCGGCGCGCTCGGCGAGCTCGCGCACCTCGGGCTTGATCAGCTCGCCGAGCGGGAAGCGCAGCCGCGCCAGCGAACTCGGACGGAGCCCTGCGAGCATGTAGGTCTGATCCTTAGCCTCGTCGGCGGGCGTGGCGAGCAGCGGTCCGTCGCCGTCGTCGCGCAGCCGCGCGTAGTGGCCGGTGGCGAGCGCTTCGGCACCGAGGCGGTCGGCCAGCTCGATCATCGCGTCGATCCGGACCTCGCCGTTGCAGAGCACGCAGGGGTTCGGCGTGCGACCTGCCGCGTAGCCGTCGATGAACGGCTGCACCACCCCGGCCCGGAACTGGGGCTCGAGGTCGAGCGTCAGGTGGGGGATGCCGAGCGAGTGAGCGAGGCGGCGCGCCCGGAGCACAGCCTGCGGGGAGCAGCAGCTGCGCTCGCCGTCGGTCGCCTGGTCCGCCCAGAGCTTGAGCGTCACCCCGACCACCTCGGCGCCTCGCTCGCGCTCGAGCAGGGCGGCCACCGCCGAATCCACTCCCCCGCTCAGCGCTACCACGACCCGACCCCCCGCGGGTGAGGACAGGGTCCGCTCGCTGCCGGCCAGCGCAGATAGCGCTCGGTGCAGCGCGTCCGCCGCCAGCTCGGCGGCATGCTCGTGAGTGCCGGCCAGACCTCCGAGCGCGTCGGCGAGCTGCGCCGGGACGATCAGCGCCGCCTCCAGAACGGCCCGGCCCTCGGCCAGCTCGGCGGTCGCGGCGGCCGCGGCCCGGGTCGCGGCGCAGCCCTCGCTGTCGAAGCTGACCGCGTCCAACCTGCCGTCGGCGATCACCAGGGAGATCCGGACCAGATCACCGCAGGGCGCGCCGCCGGCTGAGCCGCTGAAGGCGCCCCGGGGGGCGGGTCCGCGGCGCGAGTCGTCGCTCAGATAGTGCTCGACCAGCTCCCGATTCATCGAGCAAATGGTAGGCCGCAAGAAAAGCGGCCCCAGCCTGCCGTTCCGTCCCGGCTTGGAAACCCGTGTTGCACAGGTGGTGGTCTACCGGCGAGACCACGGTGGGCATCGCCGGAAATCGACCCCCAAGCCGAATGTGTTGGGTCAACCTTTGGGACGGCTGGCGAACAGGCTCGGGCCTGACTTCAACCCTAGCACCGGCACCAACGATGGATGGGACAACACCGCCGCCGAATCAGGAGCGGTCATCGAGCAGATACCAGGAGGAGATCAGCCCGTCGCGGATCCCCAGCTCCAGCGCGACCCGCGAGCTGTCACCGACCTTGCCGGATTGACGCCAGACGTACTGGAGCTCGGCGTGAACCAAGACCCCCGCCGGACGCGGCTCTATCTCGATCGGGACATAGCGGCGGGTCAGATGCTCGAAAACCCTGCCGGACCACTCCATCGCCGCGGTCCGGCCTCGGTGGACGGTCCTCTCGGTGCGGATCTCGACCTCGGGATGGACGAGCTCGCCCACCGCCGCCCGGTCGCCCTCGTTGAGGGCGACCAGGAAGCGGCGGACTAGCTCCTCTGCGTCCTGAGAGCGCTCGACCGGCTACCTACCGCGCAGCCGCCGGGCGGTCTCCTTGGGCTGGTCGCCCAGACTGGCCTCTCGCACCCAGCTGAGCAGGACGAACAGGCCGCCCAGAACGAGCAGGATGATCGGCCACTGCCCGACCTTATCCGGCTGAGCCTCGGCGCCCTCATTGAGGTCGAGTCCGACGATCAACAGGAACAGGGCCAATCCGATCGCGCCCACGTAGACGGGTCCACGGGTTCCGATCGTCGAGCCGAGTCCCACCAGGCCGAGCGAGATCGCCAGCAGCAGGATGTCCCAGTGGGTGGCGGTCTCGACCACGGTGAACTCGAACAGGCCCAGCGGCCCGAACGCCTGGAAGATCGAGGTGATCCCCAGGCTGCAGGCAATCACCGCCGCGATCCCCGCGCCGGTCAGCAGCTCGGAGCCCTTCCACAGCCCCTGATCGCCGGCCGCCTCAACCCCGGTGTCGCTCACCCGGCTGTCATCGCCGGAGCGCCACAGGTAGAGGCCGACCGCGAGCAGGACGATCGCCAGGATCCCCAGAAGGCCGCGGTAGGTGCCGAAGTTGCCGGCGATGCCCTCGTCGCCGAGCAGCTTGTCCCAAAGCGCCGACCAGGAGACGATCAGCGCGATCGAGGCGAGCAGCAACTGAACCCTGATCCCCTTGACAGCGCCCGCGTAAAACCCGAGCGCGGCCGTGGCTCCGAAGATCCAGAACACGTTGAGGCTCTTGCCGGCGTCCCCCTCGTCACCGATCAGGTTGACGAGCTCGGTCAGTGCCAAGGGGATGAACAGCAGCCCGAAGACGCTGTGCACGGCCTGCCACGGCCTGGCTCCGCCCGTAGCCCCGGTCGTGAAGACCGCGCCGTACAGGTAGATGGCCATCACCGCGTAGAGGACGAAGTTGAGGAAGTTCGCCTCCTCTTCCATCCTGCGCAGAACGAGCATCAGCACGCCGATCCCGAGCAGCAACCCGCCGTGCTTGCGCAGGGAATCGCGCGTGTAGTCAGGTGCAAGCATTTCTCTCATGGGTCTCCCTTTTCCTTGGTTGTAGGGAACTCCGCCGGGCACCCTATTGCTCCGGCCCGACCGACGTAGACGACGGCTAGCGGATCGCGAGCTCGGCCTTCAGCCGGGTAATCCGCTCATACGAGCGCTCCATCGAGGCGCGGTCGATCCTGCCCTCGTTGACCGCGCCCACCACACGGTTGAAGCCGCGGTTGGCGTTGCGGATGCTGCGGGCGTAAACCACCATGTCCACGCCCACGCCGAGCGCCGTGGGCGCCGCGATCGCCGGGTTCGAGAGATCCTGGATCGCGATGCTCTCCAGATCGTCGCTGATCACCACCCCCTCGAAGCCGAGCTGCTCGCGCAGCATCCCCTGCACGATCGGCCTGGCGAACACCGCGGGCAGCACTCGGCCCTCGCCCGGGCTGGCCCCCGCATAGGCCGGATAGGCGGCCGAGGACATCATCACCAGGTCGACGCCCGCCTCGATCGCGGACTGGAAGGGCTGTAGGGCGGCGTCCAGCTCGGACTGTCGGGCGGCGATGCTGACCGCGGCGAAGTCGGTGTTGAGAGTGGCGGGACCGAGCCCCGGGAAGTGCTTGGCGGTAGCCGCCACGCCCTGCTGCTGCAACCCCACGATGAAGGCCGAGCCGAGCTCGGCTACCTGCGCGGCGTCCTCGCCGTAGGTGCGCTCCGCGATCGTCTCGGCGGTGCGGTTCAGGCGAACGTCCAGCACCGGGGCCAGGTCGACGTTCACGCCGAGCCCGGAGAGGTAGGTGCCGGCCTTCTCCGCCTCCCGACTCACCACCTCGGGGTCGCCGGATCGCCCGAGCTCCTCGGGGCCGAGGTCCGGCGGGCCGGGGAGCCGGTTCACGGGCGGGCCCTCCTGGTCGACCATGATCAGCAGCGGCGGGTTGCCCCGCTCCGCGGCCGCCTGCTGAAGCTGCTCGACCGCCGCCTGCAGGAGGTTCTCGTTGCCGACGTTGGCGATGATCCCGCCCAGCTCGCCGCGGCGCACCTTGCGCAGCAGCTGCGGCGTCACCCCCTGATCGTTGAGGACGCCGACGAAGCTCTGGCCGACCAGCTTTTCGACCGCGAGCGGCTCCTCCTCGTCCCCGCCGCCCCCGGCGAAGGCCAGGTAGCCGCCCAAGAGCAACAGGGCGGCGATCGCGGCCAGGCCAAAGGTCTGGCGGCGGCGGACCTTGGCCGGCAGGTCACGCCGGCGGCTTCGCCGTATCGCCGGCGCCGGGCCCTCGCTGGGCGTGTAGGGATCGTCGCGCAGCATCCGCTCACGGGTGTCGGGCCCTGCGGCCTCCCACTCCGCCGTGTCGACGTCGCGCGGCCGGCCCTCCGCGGTATCGGGGCGATCCCTCTGCTGCTCGGGCGCGATTCGCCTGCCGCGCCGATCGCGCGGATATCGCCGCCCCAGCGCGATTCGGGTCAGTGCGCCCAGCCCGCGGGGCCGAGGCCTCTCGCGCCGAGCGGACCGCTCGGCGGCGAAGGGATCGTCGGTCTCGTCGGAGGGGTACTCCTCGGAGGGGTACTCCTGAGAGGGAGAGTCCTTCGGTTCCTCGCCGTAGCGCGGGGGCTCCGCGGCGCGGCGCTCCCCCGTTCCGCCCTCCTCGTAGTCGCGGCGAGACCTATCGAAATCGAAGTCGAGCTCATCCTCGGGCTCGTACGGGGGGCGACCCTCCATCAGGGCCCCTCCTGCCTGGAAGCGGCGGCCGAGATCCCCAGCTCCCGCAGCTGACGGGGACCGACGGGCGCGGGAGCCCCGGTGAGGGGATCACTGCCCGAGGCGGTCTTGGGAAAGGCGATCACGTCGCGAATCGAATCCGAGCCATGCATCAGCGCCACCATCCTGTCGAGGCCGTAGGCGATGCCGCCGTGGGGCGGAGCGCCGTAGCGGAGGGCATCGAGCAGGAAGCCGAAGCGCTCGGTGGCCTGGGCCTCGTCAATCCCGATCGCCGAGAACACGCGGCGCTGAGTGTCCGGATCGCTGATACGGATGGATCCACCGCCAATCTCCCAGCCGTTCCAGACCACATCGTATGCCTTGGCCCTGGCCGCTCCTGGGCGATCTGGGTCAAACTCGCCGACCGGCGAAGTGAAGGGATGGTTGTGGGGATCCCAGCGCTGTTCGTCGGGGTTCCAGCCGAGGAGCGGCCAATCGACGACCCAGACCAGCTCGTGGCGGCCGCGATCAATCAGCTCCAGCCGCTCGCCGAGGCGGCGTCGAAGCTCGCCCAGCACCGCCGCCGAGATCTCCGGCGAGTCGGCCACCAGCAGCAGCACGTCTCCGTTGGATGCGCCGAGCGCCTCGTTCGCGCCCTGTATCTCATGCTCGGAGAGGAACTTCGCCACGGGCGAGCGCCAACCGTCGGACTCCACCACCGCCCAGACCAGGCCCTTGGCGCCGAGCTCGGTCGCCTCGTCGACCAGCCGGTCGAGCTCGGCACGCGAGAGCTCGCGCGCGCCCGCGTTCAGGCCGCGCACGACCGCCCCGCCCTCGATCGCCCCGGCGAAGGCCTTGAACTCGCTGCCGCGGAAATGCTCGGTCAGCTCGGTGAGCTCGAGCCCGAAGCGCAGGTCGGGCTTGTCCGTGCCGTACCGGGAGATCGCCTCGTCGTAGGCCAGGCGTCGCATCGGCAGCGAGAGCTCAACGCCGCAGGCGCCCAGCACGTGCGCCAGCAACCGCTCGTTGAGCTCGATCACGTCGTCCACGTCGACGAACGACATCTCCAGGTCGAGCTGGGTGAAGTCGAGCTGGCGGTCGGCCCGCTGGTCCTCGTCGCGAAAGCAGCGGGCGATCTGGAAGTAGCGCTCAAGCCCGCCGATCATCAGCAGCTGTTTGAACAGCTGCGGCGACTGGGGAAGCGCGTAGAAGGAGCCGTGCTGCAGGCGGCTCGGCACCAGGAAGTCGCGGGCCCCTTCGGGCGTGGAGCGCGTCAGGATCGGGGTCTCCACCTCCAGGAATCCCTCGCCGGAGAGGAAACGGCGCATCTCCATCGCCACCCGGTGGCGCAGCTCCAACCCCTCGCGCATGCGGTCGCGGCGCAGATCCAGGTAGCGATAGCGCAGCCTGGCCTCCTCACCGACCTCGGAGGTGAAGGACTCGATCTCGAATGGCGGGGTCTCGGCATCGGAGAGCAGCTCGGCCTCGCTCACTCGGATCTCGACCTCGCCGGTGGGCAACTTCTCGTTGACGGTCTCGGGGTCGCGCTTGACCACTTGGCCGGCCGCGCTCAGGACGTCCTCGGAGCGCAGCTTGTGACCGAGCTCGAAGGCGCCGCCGGCCTCGTCCGGGTTGAAGACGAGCTGAACCAGCCCGGTGCGGTCGCGCAGATCGATGAAGACGAGCCCGCCGTGGTCGCGGCGGCGGTGCACCCAGCCAGCAACCCGGGCCGGCGAGCCGACCCGGTCGGGCAGCACCTGGCCGCACCAGGCGTCGCGGTAGGAGTTTGCCCGCAGAGCAGGGAATTCGCCGCTCATCGGCGAGGAGTGTGTCAAGCCCTAGCTCAACTAGGCGGGTCGCTCCTGTCGGCCTTGCTCCAATTCCTCGGCAGCCTGGCTGGGGTCGATCTCGCGCTCGCTCCCCGAGTCCATCTCCCGCAGGGTCGCCTTCGAGCCGTCCAGGATCAGCGCGTAGCGGGCACCGACCCGGTCGGCCTGCTTCATCTGTCCCTTCAGCGCCCGTTCGCCCAGATCGAGGTCGGCGGCATGGCCCGCCCGCCGCAGCTCGGTGGCCAATGCCAGCGCGCGCTCGCGCTCGGGACCCTGGGCGACGATGAAGACGTCCGGCGCCCCCTCGGGGGCCTGCTCGCCGAGGGCGAGCGCGACCCGCTCGACCCCCAGCGCCCAGCCGTTAGCCGGCGTGGCCGGACCGCCGAGCTGCTCGATCAGCCCGTCATAGCGGCCGCCCCCTCCGATCCCGGATTGGGCGCCGAGCCGGTCGCACTCGAACTCGAACACGGTGCGGGTGTAGTAGTCGAGCCCCCGAACCAGACTCGGATCGAGGTCGTAGGCGACTCCCTCGCGATCGAGCAGGTCGCGCACCGCACCGAAGTGCTCCGCGTCGCCGTCGGCGAGCCGATCGAGCATCGTCGGCGCCTCGGCCATCACCTCGCGGGTTCCCTCGTGATCGGCGTCGAAGGCGCGCAGCGGATTGAGGTCGATCCGCTCGCGCACCTCCTTCGACAGGTCGCCCTCGTGCGCGCGCAGGTGGGCGCGCAGCTCCTCCATATAGGCCGCTCGGGCCTGGGGCGAGCCGAGGCTGCCCAGCCGCAGGCGCACTCCCTCCACCCCGAGTTCGGCGAAGAGATCGTGCATGAGCACGATCAGCTCGGCGTCGACCAGCGGCGAGTCGGACCCGATCACCTCGGCGTCGATCTGGTGGAACTGGCGGAAACGGCCCGCCTGCGGGCGCTCGTGGCGGAAGAAGGGGCCCGCCGTCCACAGCTTCACCGGCTGGGCCAGCTTGTGCATGCCGTGCTCGAGGTAGGCACGGCAGATCGAGGCGGTCGCCTCGGGGCGCAGGGTCAGGCCGCGCCCGCCCTGGTCGGTGAAGCTGAACATCTGCTTCTGGACGATGTCGGTGGACTCGCCGACGCCGCGGGCGAACAGCTCGGTCTCCTCGAAGGCGGGCGTGTCGATCCGGGCGTACCCCGCCGCCTCCAGCATCTCGGCGGCGGTCCGCTCGATCCGGGCGCGGACGGGCTGGCCCTCGGGCAGCACGTCGAAGGTGCCGCGCGGGGCCTTGAACTTCGAAGCCATGGCCGCGACATTAGCCGCGCCCCCGGCTGCGGGGCGACTTATCCGGTCATATCCCGGAAAAAGTCGCCCCCCTAGGTGTTGGGGGCGCCGCGGGGGCGGAGCTCGGTGAGAAAGGGGTTGGTGGCGCGCTCGGCGCCGAGGGTGGTGATGCCCATGTGGCCGGGATAGACCGCGGTCTCGGGCGGATGGCTCTCGACCAGGGTCCGTATCGACTTCATCAGGGTCCGGCCGTCGCCCCCGGGCAGATCGGTCCGCCCCACCGAGCCCTGAAAGATCACGTCGCCGGAGAAGAGCGCCCGCTCGGTCGGGATCGAGTAGGTGACATGCCCAGGAGAATGACCGGGGGTGAAGACCACGTCGATCTCGAAGCCCGCCAGCTCCAGCTTCTCGCCGCCGGAGATGGTGTGGTCGGCCTCGTAGCTCTCGAAGGGGCCGAAGCCGGGAAAGGTGAACGAGTTGATGTCGGCGAGGACCGGCACCTCGATCTCCGGACACCAGACCGGTGCGCCGGTCTCTCGGGCGATCGGGGCGACGGCGCCGACGTGGTCGAAGTGGGTGTGGGTGAGCAGGATCGCCTCGATGGTCACCCCGAGCTGCTCGGCCGCGGCGAGGAGCTTCGGCGCCTCGTCGCCCGGGTCAACGATCAGGGCGCGGTCCGACCCGTCAGCGTGAAAGAGAAAGCAGTTCTCGGCGATCGCGCCGACCGTGAACATGCGTACGTCCATCGGGATCAGCCTAGAGAGTCGCCGGTCCGGTCTAGGAGCCGGAGTCGGCCCCGGCTCGCTCCTCCCGCGCCTGCGCCTGCTTGCGCAGCTGCCGGTGGTAGAAGAAGCGATCCGTGTAGTAGGCCATCGGGATGTAGAAGAGCAGCATGAAGGCGGCCAGCCCCAGGGAAGGGCCGGGCTCCTCCCCGAAGGCGACCACGATCAGCAGGAAGAAGAGACCCGCGATCGGAATCGCCTTGAAGGCGGCGCTGCGCCAGCTCGGCGGCCGCAGCTGTCCCTGCTGAGCGCCGCCCCTGCCCCCCGAACGGGAGCGGCGGGACTTGGCCCGCTGGCGGGCCTCGGCGCGATTGCGCGGTCGCCCCTTGGGGCGGGTGTCGACCCGCCCGCTCTGCGTGCCGCGGTGCTTGCGCCGGCGCTTGCGCTTGGTCTGGGCCACGACCTCAATCTACAACCCGCTCGATCAGATGCCGGTCGGGGTCGAAGCCACGGATCGGAGGGTCGTCCGGGTATCCCTCCAGCGCGACCTGCGGCGCCAGCCCCACCAGCTCGGCCGCGATCGGGCGCGCGCCGTGCTCGGCGGCCAGCCTTTTCACCTCCGCCACCACGCTGGCCAGCGGCGCGGCGTTCGCGTCGTGGACGTTCATCGAGACCTGGGTGCGCTCCCGCTGCAGCGGCAGACCGAGGGCGCGAACGCCGGGCAAGCCGCCGCCGGACTCGCGCAATCGCTCGGCGACCGCGCGGGCGATCTCCGGGTTGGGCGTATCCAGTTCGAGGTTGAAGGCGACCAGCGGCGGGCGCGCCGTGACCAGGGTCGCCCCCGCCGAGGGGTGCGGCTCGGCCGGCCCCAGGTCGGGGGCGAGCTCCCCGTCGGCCATCCTGCGCGCCAGCTCGGCGGGGCCGCCCCGCCTGAAGAAGGCGCGCTCGCGCCGTTCCTGGGATGAGGAGAGCTCGCCGTAGAGGAAGACCGGGATCCCGAGCTCGGCGATCCGGTCCGCGGCGTCTGCGGCGGCGGCGCGGGCCGCAGGGCGAGCGGCCTCGCTCAGCCAGACGAAGGGACAGACGTCGAGCGCCCCGATGTGAGGGTGAAGGCCCTGATAGCCGCGCAGGTCGATCAGCTCCAGGGCCTGCTCGGCGCCCGCCAGGGCTGCCGCGGTGAGGCTGTTCGGCTGGCCGCAGAGCGTGAACACGCTGCGGTTGTGCTCGGGGTCGAAGTGGACGTCGAGCAGCCGCCCGCGCGAGCCGAGGGTCTCCCCGATCGAGTCGATGACCCGCTCGCTGCGGCCCTCGGAGAAGTTGGGGGCGAACAGAAGCGGCGTCGCCCGCGCCTCGTCGCCGGCCATCCCCTAGACGAGCAGCTCGCCCTCGCGCACGATCGGCTCGCCGTCCAGCTCCACCGTCGGCTTGGTCACCACCACGTCCAGGTGGACGGGGACCTGCACGGTGCCGCCGATCGCTGCCGACGCGCCGAAGGCGACATGGGCGGTGCCGAGG
>CAYZPZ010000055.1:0-11079 GCA_964480205.1 uncultured Conexibacteraceae bacterium | reverse complement strand
CAGGTCGCCGCCCTCCAGCGGCACCTGTCCCGCGGTGAACACGAGGGCACCGCTGCGGATCCAGGGGACGTAGGCGGCCGCCGGCGGGGGCGGATCAGGCAACGTGATGCCGAGCTCGGCCAAGCGTTCGTCGGGCGTCACGTCCCGGTGCGCTCCCGCACGGCCATGGTCCGCCGATCGTTCAGCACGCCTCGCGCCGACCGGCGAGGATGTGCTTGCGGTCCAACTCGGAGTGGCCGCCCCAGATCCCGAACGGTTCCCGTGCGTCCAGCGCCCACTCCAGACACTCGACCCGCACCGGGCAGTCCCCGCAGACCGCCTTGGCCTTGATCTCGCGCGCCTCCCGCTCGGCCTTCGGCTCGACATGCATAGGTGGGAAGAAGATCGCCGCGTCGCAGGTGCGGCACAGGCCACGCTCCTGCCACGCCGCGGACAGCGTGGTGTGCAACAGCGGCAGCGATGCCATGCTCCGGCCCAACGACGACAACCCCTCGACACATTGACGTATGTTCGTGTGCTGGCCGGGAGGTTACGACGATTCACCGGAGTCGGAAAGGGGGTTTTTCACCCCGTCTCCCTGCCCGAGGCCCTTGAAGCCCATCAACAGCTCCATGGGGATGGGCAGCACCAGCGTCGAGTTGTTCTCGGCCGCCACGGCGTTCAGGGTTTGCAGCACGCGCAGCTGGTAGGCGATCGGCTCGTCGGCCATGACCCCTGCCGCCTCGTGGAGCTTCTGCGCGGCCTGGAACTCGCCCTCGGCGTTGATGATCTTGGCGCGCCGCTCGCGCTCGGCCTCGGCCTGGCGAGCCATCGCTCGCTGCATCTGCTCGGGGATCTCGACGTCCTTGATCTCGACCGTGGTCACCTTCACGCCCCAGGGCTCGGTCTGCTCGTCGATGATCTTCTGCAGGTCCTCGTTGAGGCGCTCGCGCTCGGCCAGCAGCATGTCGAGCTCGGCCTTGCCCAGTACAGAGCGCAGGGTCGTCTGCGAGATCTGCGAGGTGGCCAGGAGGAAGTTCTCGACCTCGACGATGGCGCGGTTCGGGTCGATCACGCGGAAGTAGGCGACGGCGTTGACCCTGGCCGGGACGTTGTCGCGGGTGATCACCTCCTGCGGCGGGATGTTCAGGGTGACGGTCCGAAGGTCCACCCGCACCATGCGGTCGATGATCGGGATCAGCAGGATCAGGCCCGGCCCCTTCTGGGCGATCAGCCGGCCGAGGCGGAAGATCACCCCGCGCTCGTACTCGCGCAGGATCCTGATCGCGGAGCCGAGGATGATCAGCAGGAAGAAGGCGAGGACTACGAGAACGCCGACTACGACTGCCATGTCTCTAGCTCCTTTGTTCGCCTGAGGTGCGCTCGCCGCCGGCGAGCGGGCTGACCAGCAGCGTCAGCCCGTCGACCGACTCCACACGCACCCTATTACCTATTGAGATCGGGGTCCCGCCATCGGCGGCCCGGGCCCGCCACAGGGCTCCCTCGACGAAGACCTGGCCGTCGGGGTCGAGCGGCGCGCGCACCACGCCCTCCGAACCGACCATCTCCTCCCAGCCGGTGCGCACCGGCCCCTCGCGGTGCGCCGCCACCACCCGCTGCACCACGAACAGCAGGAACCCGCCGAGCACCAGCCCGGCGGCGATCACCACCGGCGGCGAGGCGCCGAAGGCCTCGGAGTCGGTGTCGTAGAGCAGCAGGCCCGAGGCGATCAGCGCGGCGATCCCGGCGACCCCGAGCAGGCCGCCGGTGGCCAGGTGGGCCTCGGCGATGATCAGCGCCGCCGCCAGCACCAGCAGCAGGATGCCCGTGAGCCGAACCGGGAGCTGCGCGGTGCCGTAGAGCCCGAGCAGCAGCGAGACCAGGCCGAAACCCCCCGGCAGGAAGCTGCCGGGATTGAAGAGCTCGATCGCCAGCCCGATCACCCCGACGGTGAGCAGCAGGAACGCGATCGTCGGGTTGACGATCAGCTGCAGCAGCTGGTACTGGAAGGGCATGTCCTCGCGCTCGAGCACCAGGCCCTCGGTATCCAGGGTCTGCGCCTTCGGGCCCTGGACCTGGAAGCCGTCGAGCTCGTCCAAAAGCTCCTGCTCGCTGGCGGCGACGAGGTCGATCAGGTCGCGCTCGAGCGCCTCGGTCGCCGTGACGTTCTCGGCTTCGGTCACCGTTCGGGCGGCGAGCTCGCCATTGCGCCCGTGGCCCTCGGCAAGGGCCCGGGCGTAGGCGGCGGCGTCGTTCTCGATCTTCTCGCCGAGCACCTCGTTCTCGGCCCCCGGCCCGATCGAGATCGGGGTGGCCGAGCCGATGTTGGTCTGCGGGGCCATCGTGGCCACGTCGGCGGCCTGGGTGATGAAGACGCCGGCGGACGCCGCCCGCCCCCCGTCGGGGGAGACATAGACCACCACCGGCAGCGGGGCACCGGTGATCGCCCTGACCATCTCGCGGGTGGAGGTGTCGAGGCCGCCCGGGGTGTCCAGGCGGATGATCGCCAGCGCCACGCCGTCGTCAGCGGCCTCGTCGAGGGCGCTCTCCAGCCACTGCTCGGTGGCCGGATCGATCGTGCCGGTGAGCTCGATCGAGCGCGCGACGCCCCCCGCGCCCTGCCCGATCGCCCCGGCGGTCAGGATCGCGACGCCGATGGCGGCGGCGAGCGCCGAGAGCGCGATCCTGAGGCGACGCGCGGTCATGTCTCGATTATCCCGCGCTCGGGCCGGAACCGCGAAGGATCGCTAGGGCGCCTCGGCGGGCTGCCCGGCCTCGGCGGCGATCGGCTCGACCACCAGCGTCAGGCCGTCGATCGCGCGCACCTGGACGCGGGTGCCGATCCCCAGCCCCGGTTCGCCGTCGCCGACGCGCGCCCGCCACAGCGAGCCCTCGACCCAGATCTGCCCGGCGGGGTCCAGCGGCTCGCGGACCTGCGCCTCGCGCCCGAGCAGCTCCTCCCAGCCCGTGCGCACCGGCTCGTCGCGGTGGGCGCTGATCACCTTCGGGGTGATCACGAAGAAGGCGATCACCGAAAGCACCCCCAAGGTGATCAGGCCGGGCCCGGCGTACTCGGAGATCCCCGAGTCCTCTCCCAGGGCCACCACGCCCGCGGCGACCAGGCCGACCGCGCCGATCACCGCCAACACCCCTCCGGTCGGGATCAGCAGCTCGACCAGGAACAGCCCTATCGCCACCACCGCGATGATGATCACGATCTCCACGTGCCCATTATCCACCGCGAGGAAGCCAGCCGGGCCGGCTTCGCCATCAGTCGGGGCCGCTAGTGGCCGCAGACACAAGTCGCTTCGGCTCGCCTTCGCTCCAAAGTGGAGCGGCCTTGCGGCCCCTACCGCGCGTAGCGGTCGATGTCGGCGGCCAGGGACTGCTCGTCGTCGTAGACGCCCTGGAGGGTGAAGACGAGCTCGCCCTTGGAGTCGTAGTAGGCGGTGGCGGGGAAGGCGACGGGCGCGCCGATCTCGGCCGCGATCTGTGAGTCGGGATCGAGGTAGGAGGGGTAGGGCAGCGGCAGCTCCTCCAGGAAGGTGGCGGCGGCGTCCTCCGAGTCGTTGGAGTCGACGCCGAGGAAGGCGATCTCGTCGCCGCGCTCGGCAGCCTGGCGCTGGAAGAAGGGGAACTCCAGGCGGCAGGGCCCGCACCACGAGGCCCACTTGTTGACCACCACCGGCGTCCCTCGCAGCTCCGCAAGACGCTCCCGGAAGGCATCGACCCCGCCCTCGAGCAGCTCGCTGGACTGCTCGCGGATCGCCGCCAGCTGCGGCGGCGCCCCCTCCAGCGGCGCGCTCGCCTCCTCGGCCGAGAGCTCCGAGTCGGGGTTGCCCGGGCCCTGATCGGAGCCGCAGGCCGACAGTGCCAGGACCGCGACCGCCGCGCCCAGCGCGACTTTTGCACGTGCGTCGATCACACCATCCTGGACTCGTAGCTTGAAGGCATTCTCAATCGGCGGTGGATGCTGCTTTAATTCCTAGCGGTCCACTTGTTCCTGGACCGGGAGGGGGGCTCGGAGCCAAGCTGGCCGCCGCAGCCGCCCGCGATCAGGCTAATCGCGCCTCGCTACGCCCGCAGGGCGGCGGGGAGCGCCGGATCAGAAAGCCTCATGGCTGACACCACTCAAGTGGCCGCGAAAGCGGCGAAAGCGCCAACCGGCGCGGACCTCGAGCGGGCGCAGGAATTCGCCCGCGAGCCCTTCCTGCTCGAAGGGGAGAAGCTCTCCGACCTCACGGTCGGCACCCCGCGCCGGCGCGCCCTGGATGCGGCGCTGGGGGAGATCGCCGAGGGCCGCACCGAGCCGTCGGTGCAGTGGCGTCGCGACTTCTCCCTGCTGCTCGGGCTGGAGCGCCTGCTGGCCGAGGACACACCCCACCTGGCCGACGGCGCCGATCTCAACCCCCACCAGGTCGACGCCCTCTCCGGCACGCTGGCCGCCCTGATCACCGACATCCAGGAGAGCAACGGCAGAGCCCGCGCGAACGGATCCGGCAACGCGGCCGCGGGCGAGGGCGACGAGTCCCTCGACGGCGCCGCCGAGCCTGACGAGGCGCTCGAGCCCGACGAGGAGCCCAAGGACTGGGAGGAGGCCGACGAGGACGAGGACGCGGTCACCGAGCAGCCCGAGGATCCGGGGGCCAGCCGCCGCTTCTGGTTCGAGCACGCCACCGGCGCCGGCAAGACGGTTGCCGCGGTGGGCTTCGTCGAGGCCTCGCGCACCGGCGGCATCCTGATCCTCACCCACCGCCGCAACCTGGTCGACCAGTTCATCGGGGAGATCTCCGACCGCGGCTACGGCGATCGGCTTTCCCCACCGCTCCTGGACGGAGCCGACCATCCCTACGGCCCGGTCACCGTCGAGACCTACCAGTGGTTCGTGCGCAACGCCGGGCGTGTCTCCGACGCCTACTCGATCGTGATCTGCGACGAGGCCCACACCGCTCTGGGCGAGAAGACCAGCGCCTGCGTTCGCTCCTGGCCGGGGCCGGTGTTCATCGGCATGACCGCGACCGGTGCGCTGATCGCGCGCCACGTCGCCGACCTCTTCCCCACCCAGACCTCCCGCTTCGACCTCGCCCAGGCCGCCCGCCGCGGCGTGATCGCGCCGCTTCGCTGCATCCGCATCCCGCCCGGGCCGGGCGTGCGCACGATCGCCAAGGTCCCGCTGCGCAAGGGCGAGGTGGACCAGGACTTCGACCAGGAGGAGCTGGCCAAGCTGCTTGACCAGACGCCCTTCAACGTGGCGATCGCCGACCTCTACCGCTCGCGCTTCCGGCGCGTCCCCGGCGTCGTCTACACGGCGGGCGTCAAGCACGCCAACAACGTGGCCAAGGCCTTCCAGGACGCGGGCATCAACGCGCGCGCGGTCTCAGGCGAGACCCCGAAGCGCGAGCTGGCCGAGATCCTGGCCGGCTTCGAGCGCGGCGAGGTCGACGTGCTCTGCAACGCGATGCTCCTGGCCGAGGGCTGGAACTCCCCGCGGGCGACGATCTGCATGCACCTGGCGCCGACCGCCTCGCGGCGCGTCTATCAGCAGCGGGTGGGCCGCGTCACACGGCGCAACCCCGGCAAGGAGGCGGGCCTCGTGCTCGACTTCGTCCACCCGGCGACCACGCACGACGAGACGATCGTCACCCTGCACAGCCTGCTCGACCGCGACGTCTATCGCGGCGGGGCGATCGTGGTCGGCCCGGTCCGCCGCGGACGGGGCCGCCGCGTCCGGGTGGAGAAGCGCGTGGTGCCGGTCTCCGGCGAGTCCGACCGCCGCCTGCAGGTGCTGGTGCGGGAGCTGTGGCGGATCGCCGTGGAGAACCTCGACCACTCCGAGCAGCACGTCTGGGCGGCGCTGGCGGGCGCCCGGGTCAATCCCTCGGGCTGGCGCCGGGCCAAGGCGATGCTCCAGCACGACGCGAACAAGGAGCTGCGCCGCCGCTTCCTGCTCACCTGCGTGCAGCGCAACCGCAACTCCCAGCTGCGGATCAAGGCGCTGGCGGAGATCGCCGCGCTGCGCGATCCCGACGCTTTCGACGACGCGATCGACGTGGTCGGCACCTGGACGCGCGACGACCGCCGCGCGGGCACCAAGGTCCTGCTGGAGTCGCTCGCCGAGCGGCGCATCGGCCGCCGCGACCAGGCCCAGGCCTGGGTCTGGCGCCTGGCCGGCTACACCCGCGAGCTGCACGAGGAGTACGCGGTGCAGCGCTGGCCCGAGACCAAGCGGCTGCTCGGCCTGCTGGTCAACTCCTCCGGCCGGGCCCACGGCCGCAACGCGCGGCGCCTCGTCCACGCCGGCCGCAACCACGACCGCCGCCTGGGCAACGCGCTGCTGGCCGCGGCCGTGGCCCATACCCCCGAGGGCGAGGAGGTCCTGCGGGGGGCGCGGATGCGAGCGGCCCGCAAGCCCTCGGCGGTCGCCCGCGAGCTGCTTCGCAACTTCCCGAAGTCGGGGTCGCGCCGGCGCCGCCGCAAGCGCAAAGGCGCCAAGAACGGCGCCGGCGGGGACGGCGCCAAGAGCGACGGCGCCGAGGCAGCGGCGAGCGAGTCGCGAGGCTCCGACTCGGAGAACGGCGGGCGCCCCGCAGCCAAGGAGAAGTCCGGCAAAGGCTCTCGGCGTAGGGCGAGGTCCTCGGCCAGGTCGAAGGCCGAGGGCTCGGACTAGGGGCCCACCGAGAGGTGGACCTCGCCGGCGCCGAGCGAGACTCGCTCGCCGCCCTCGCCGACGACCAGCAGATGGCCGGCGTCGTCGATGCCCTCGGCGATCCCCTCGCCGTCGCCCCAGGAGATCCGCCGGCCCCGCAGCGCGTCGCGGCGGCGGAGCTGATCGAGGACCTCGCCGGAGTCGGCATCGACCCAGCGGCCGAGCCGCTCATTGACGGCCGCCAGCGCCTCGGCCGGCTTCGGCCCGCCGCCCGGGTCCGCCGCGGCGAGCGCGATCGAGGAGGCGGTGTCCCGCAGCTCGTCCGGGAAGTCGTCTGCGGCGACGCCGAGGTTGAGCCCGATACCGATCACCGCCCAGCGATCCTCGGGGCGCGCCTCGACCAGCACTCCGGCCAGCTTGCGGCCATCGGCCCAGACGTCATTGGGCCACTTCACCTGGCAGCTGATCGGAGCCAGCCCCTCGGCCGCCTCGCAGACCGCGATCGGCACGGCGAGCGCCAGCAGCGGCTCCCCTCCGAAGGGCCTGTGCAGCGCCGAGTAGAGCAGGCTCGAGCCGGGGGGGCCGAACCAGGCGTGGCCGCGGCGGCCGCGCCCTGCGCTCTGCTCGTCGGCGGTCACCACCAGGCCGCCGGGGGCTCCGGCGATTGCCAGCTCCTTGGCCCGCTCGTTGGTGGAGTCGGTGAGGCGGAAGTGGCGGTGGGGACTGCCGAATATCAATCGGGTTGCTCCTCGGCCATCAAACGGGTCGCTCCTATCGGAGCGCCCTCGCATCTGCGGAGCACCCTCTCATCACAACAACGGGCGCAGCTCGACCTGGTCGTCGGGCTCGAGGGCGAGAAGGCCGGCGGCGTTGCCGCCGTTGACCGCCAGCGCCATCGCGCCGGACGAGTCCTCGTAGAGCAGCAGCTCGCCGCGGGGGACCTCGGCGAAGGTCTGCGTCCAGCGCGCCTCGAATGATCCGTCGGGCGCCTTGATCCGAAGCTCGGCGCCGTGGTCCAGGGGACCTTCCAGCAGATCCCGGGCCCGCAGGTCGAGGGTGACGTTGCCGAAGCGGTCGGCGAACAGGGCGTGGGCGACGACAGACTCGTCGCCGACGCGCGGGGTGGGAAGCTCGAGCTCGCTCAGCTCGGCCGGATCGAATTTGGTTCCCGCCTCGTCCAGGGTCGCGCCGAGAGCGAGGTGGGCGGCAACCGGGGCGAACAGGTCGCGGCCGTGGAAGGTGGCCGAGAGCGGCTCCAGCCGAAAGGGCGAGCGCGAGAGGTCGATTCCCCGGGCGGCCCCGCCGAATCTCTTCAGCGCCGGGGCGAGCAGCCCGTTGTCGGGGCCGACCAGGAAGCGCCCCTCCTCCTTCGTCGTGACCGCGACCGGCCGGCGGGCGGTCCCCACCCCGGGGTCGACCACCGCCAGGTGGACGCCGGGCGGGCAGAAGGGGAGGGCGTTCGCCAGCGACAGCGCTCCGTGCCGGACCTCGCCGGGGGTGATCCCGTGGGTGAGATCGATCAGCGGCGCGTCGGGAGCGATCTGCCGCACCACGGCGCGACAGACCCCTGCGAACTCGTCCTCGTGCCCGTAGTCGGAGAGGAAGGTGATCGGCAGCCCCTCGGCCACCGATCCATCAAATCACGCCCTGGAGGAGCCGGTCCGATCCGGCTGCGATCTCGCCGCGTCGAGCAACGCCCCGATCAGTCCCTCGAGATCGTGGCGCTCGGCCTCGGTGTGGACCTCCAGTCCCGCCTCCCGGGCGGTGCGGCTGGTCACCGGGCCGATCGAGATCACCTTGGCGCCGCGAGGGATCCGATCGCCGAGGGCACCGACCAGGTTGCGCACGGTGGAGGACGAGGTGAAGGTGATGAAATCGGCGTCCTGGGCGGCCTCGACCTGCTCGGCGGACGGTTGCTCGGCAACCGTCTCATAGAGAGCCACCACGTCGACCTCGGCGCCGCGCTCGCGCAGGGCGTCCGGGAGTACCTCGCGGGCCTCGGCGGCGCGAGCGATCAGGACCGGGCGGCCCTGCAGGGGGAGGGCCTCGAGCGCCTCCACCAGCGACTCGGCGACGAAGCGCTCTCCGACGACGTCGGCGAGGATCCCCAGGCGCTCCAGCGCACCGGCGGTCCCCGGCCCGATCGCGGCGATCGTGGCGTTGGCCAGGGCGCGCGCGTCGCGGCCCGCCTCGGCCATCGCCCGCCACAGCAGCCCGACCGCGTTGGCGCTGGTCAGGCAGATCAGGCCGTAGGTGTGGATGTCCCCGACCGCGCGGCGCACCTCCTCGGTATGGAGCCGGGGCTCGATCCGGATCGCCGGCAGCTCGATGGGCTCGGCGCCGAGGCCCGCCAGCCGGCCCGACAGCTCGCTGGCCTGAGCCCGTGCCCGCGTCACCACCACCCGCACCCCGTGCAGGGGGCGGCCGCTCAGCCACTCGATCGCCCGGCGACGCGCGGCCACGGGGCCGATCACGGTGGCGGCCGGGGGGCTCGCGCCGTCGCGCCGCGCGGCCTCGGCGATCTCGTCGAGCCTACCCTCGATCACCCGCTGGCCGGGCAGGGTGCCGCGCTCGACCACGGCGGCCGGCTCGGCCGGATCCCGGCCGGCCTCGATCAGCCTGGCGGCGATCTCCCCGAGGCGCTTCACGCCCATGTAGAGGACCAGGGTGCCGGGAAATCTCCCCAGCGCCTCCCAGTCGAGGGCGCTCTCGGCCTTGTCCGGGTCCTCGTGGCCGGTGACGAAGGCGACCGCAGAGGAGTCTTCGCGGTGGGTGACCGGGATTCCCGCGTATGCGGGCGCCGCGACCCCGGCGGTGACGCCGGGGACCACCTCGAAGGGGACTCCGGCGGCGGCCAATGCCTCGGCCTCCTCGCCGCCGCGGCCGAACACGAAGGGATCGCCCCCCTTGAGGCGCACCACGCTGTGGCCCTGGCGGGCGCGTTCGACCAGCAGCTCGATGATCCCCTCCTGTGTGACGCTCGCCTCGCACGGTTCCTTGCCGACGTAGAGCAACTCGGCACCCTGGCGCACCCCGCTCAGGGCCGTAGCCGGGATCAGGCGGTCGTGGACGATCACCTCGGCGCTGGCCAGCAGCTCCAGCGCCCGGCGGGTGATCAACCCCGGATCCCCCGGCCCGGCGCCGACCAGGTAGACGACCCCGCCCCGAGCGGCCGGGCTTCCCGAGCCGCTCACCGCCCAACCTCCGGAGAGGAGGCCATCTGCTCGGCGCGGGAGAGCAGCTCGGCGGCGCCCGCGGCTAGCAGGCGCTCGGCGATCCGGCGGCCCAGCGCCTCGGGGTCGCCCGGCTCGCCATCCAGCTCATCGCGGATCCACTCCGCGCCGTCGGGCAACCCGCAGAAGGCGCTGAGCATCAGCCGATCCCCCCGGTGCCGCGCATGCAACCCCAGCGGCGTGTTGCAGCTCGCCTCCAGCGCGGCGATGGCCGCTCGCTCGGCTCTCACCTCCGCCTCTGCCTCGGGGTCGGCGATCGCCGCCACCGCGCCAACGGCGTCCTCGTCGCCCTCGCGAGTCTGCAGGGCCAGGGCGCCCTGGCCGGAGGCGGGGGTCATATCGCTGAGCTCCAGGTGGAAGGCGATCTCGTCCGCCCGGCCCAGGCGAACCAGGCCCGCGGCGGCGAGCACCACCGCGTCGTGCTCGCCTGCGGCCAGCTTGGCGAGGCGCGTGTCCACGTTACCTCGCAGCTCGCCGACCTCCAGTTCCGGGCGCGCCGCGAGCAGCTGGGCGCGGCGGCGCAGGCTCGAGGTCCCCACCCTGGCGCCGTCGTGGACCGCCGTCAGGGAGGACTCCGGCCCCACCCAGCAGTCGAGCGGATCCTCTCGCTTGGGCACAGCGGCGATGCGCAGGCCCTCGGGCAGCTCGCTCGGCAGGTCCTTGGCGGAGTGAACCCCGACGTCCACCTCGCCCTCCAGCAGCGCGGTCTCGATCTCGCGCACGAACCGGGACTTGTCGTTGATGCGAGGGCGCTCCGAGGTCCTGATCGGCACCACCTCGGCGCCGCCCAGGGCCCGGGAGACCAGCTCGGCCTGCGCCAGCGCCAGGGCGCTGCCGCGGGTGCCGAGCCGCAGGCGCCTGGATCCAGCATCAACGGCTGCCACAAACACCGCGGCCGAACCTAGCGCCGGTCGCTGCGGCGCCGGCGCTCCTCCAGCGAGGTCACCTCGGCACCGGCCTGCTCCGGCTCGGTTCCCGCGTCGAGCGCGAACAGCTCGCGCAGCGCGCTCACGTACAGGTAGGAGTCCTCGCGGTCGGCGAGGTCCTTGATCCGCACCGTGGGCTCGTGCAGCAGCCGTCCGGCGATCGCCCGGGCCAACAGCTCCACTCGCTCGCGGTCGGCCTCGCTCAGGGCCTCCCAGCGGGAGGCGTTCTCGGCCAGGACTCGCTCGACGACCTCGTCGGCGCGCTCGCGCAGGGCGGTGAGGGTGGGCAGCACCT
>CAYZPZ010000054.1:10014-11206 GCA_964480205.1 uncultured Conexibacteraceae bacterium | reverse complement strand
CTGCTGCCGGAGCCGGTCAAGACCTCGCGCAACATGGCCTACTACCCGGCGGAGTTCGTCGACCGGATCAAGCTGATCAAGCAGCTGCAGGAGGAGCGCTACATGCCCCTGCGGGTGATCAAGGACCTGCTGGAGGAGGACCCCGACCGCGCCAGGGCCCTGATCGAGCTCGGCGACCGGCTGCTGGAGCGTGCCCGGGCCGGGGAGGCCGAGCGGGTCAGCGCCGCGGAGGTCCGCCACCGCTACGGGGTGCCCCAGGAGGCCCTCGACCGCCTCGCCGAGCTCGGGGTCCTCACGCCCGACAGGAACGGCTACTCCCCGACCGACGTGCGGATCATCGAGGCGATCAGCCGCTTCCGGGCCGGCGGCTACGACGAGCGGATCGGCTTCACCGTCTACGACACGCTTCGCTACAAGCGCGCCCTCGGCGAGCTCGTCGCCGAGGAGGTCGACGTGCTGATGGAACGGCTCGCCGGCGAGATGGACGCCGATCAGGCGATGGAGCTGATCGAGGCCGGAGTGGAGCCGCTCAACGAGCTGATGTCGGCACTGCGCACCAAACAGCTCGTCGCCGAGCTGGAGCGCCGCCGCGGCTCCGAGCCCTCCGGGGACGGCAGCAGCAAGGACTGAGCGTGGCCGGCTGGGCGCTCGGTCTGATGGCGCTCTACCTGGTGCTGGCCTTCGGGGTCAGGATCGCCGTCGCCCTGCGCACCACCGGCAGGACCGGCATCGCGGACCTGCGCGCAGCGCCTCCGATCGAGCTGATCGGCGGCGGGGTCTTCTTCGCCGGGATCGCCCTGGGCGGGATCAACCCCGTGCTGGCCCTCGCGGACCTGGTCCAGCCCTGGGACGAGTTCGACGCCGCCGCCGCGCACGCGGGCGGGTTCGCGCTCTGCGCGGTCGGGATCGCCGGCACCTTCGCCGCCCAGATGGCGATGGGCGCCTCCTGGCGGATCGGGGTCGACCCCGGCGAGCGCACCGAGCTTGTCACCGGCGGGGTCTTCACCCTATGCCGCAATCCGATCTACACCTTCATGGTGATCGCCTGGATCGGGTTCGCCCTGCTGGTCCCGACCTGGCCGACCGCGGTTTCGCTGGTGTTGCTCACGGCTGGGCTCCAGCTCCAGGTCCGCCTGGTCGAGGAGCCCCACCTGCTCCGCACCCACGGCGAGCCATACGCCGCCTACGCCCG
>CAYZPZ010000054.1:3350-9914 GCA_964480205.1 uncultured Conexibacteraceae bacterium | reverse complement strand
CGCTCGGCCTTGGAGGCGTCGGCGCGCGCTTGCCACTGGAAGAACTTGAGCTGCCCGCGGGCCAGCATCGGCGGGCGGCGGATCACCCGCGCGACGCCCTCGCCGATGTTCGCCAACGCCTTGGCGACCGGCACCGGCATGGTCGGCGGCACCCGGCCCCGGCCGGCGATCTCGACCACCAGTCGGGCCAGCTCACGGAAGTCGGCGTAGGTGTCGGTGAGGATGTAGCGCTCGCCATCCGCTCCCCTGTCGGCGGCGAGCAGGTGGCCCTGGGCGACGCCGTCGACGAAAACCAGTCCCATCCCTCCCGGCGGCAGAGCCGGCAGGCGCTTGCGCACCAGCGGCTCGAACATTCCCTTCTCCAGGGTGTGGCTGGTGGAGGGACCTGGCCCGTAGACGCCCGTGGGGTTGAGGATCACAACCTCCATCGGGCCGCGGTGCTCCAGCACCAGCTCCTCGGCGCGCTGCTTGGAGCGCTCGTAGGCCGTGCCCTTCGGGTAGTCGGCCAGCTGCGACTCGTCGAAGCTCGCTCCCCGCTCGGCGTGGAAGACGTCGTTGGTGGAGGTGTGGATGAAGCGGCGCACGCCGGCGGTGGCCGCCGCAGCGGCGAGGTTGCCGCTGCCGACCGCGTTGACGCGGTCGAAGATGCCCTCGTCCGGGAACCATTGCTCCGGCAGCCCCATCCCGTTGAAGACCAGCTCGCAGCCGTCCACGGCCGGGGGGAGGGACTCGATCTCGGTGACGTCGCCCCGGACCGGCTCGACGCCGGTGGGCAGAACGGCGGCCGCCCGCTCGGGATCGCGGACCAGCGCCCGCACCTGATCGCCGCGCTCGAGCAGGGCGCGGGCGATCGAGTTGCCAACCTTGCCGGTGGCGCCGGTGACGAGCAGCCTCATCAAGGCGCATCCTATGGAGGGCGTCAGCCAGTCGGCGCCCCAGCGACCGGTCAGGTGTCGCGACCGCGACCGTCCGTGCTTCCCGTGTCGCCCTCGGCGCCGCGCACGCCCGCCAGCACCTCGGCGGCGAGCTGTGAGCCGTCGGCCGGATTGAGGGGAGTGGAGATGATCTTCACGATCACCTCGTCGCGATCGATCTCCTCGACCCCGATGTGGGGCGGATAGCGCAGGGGCACCGAAATCTCGCGCTCCAGCAGCTCCTGCACGTCGCGGGGCGAGGTCTCGGCGCCGAAGCGGGCTCGCAGCTCCACGCGCTCGGGCTCGCGCAGGGGCGAGATGGCGACGTTGGCGACGACGCTGTTCGGGATCAGGATTCGGTCAGCTCCGCTGACCAGCGTCGTGTAGAAGAGCCCGAGCGATCCGACCACCCCCTCGATCTCGCCGGCCAGGAACCCTCCCTGCAGGCGGACGCGCTCGCCGACCCTGAACGGACGCGTCCCGAGCAGGACCATCCCCGCGAACATGTTGCCGATCGTCTGCTGGGCGGCGAGGCCAAGCACCACCGCGGTGAAGGCGCCTCCCACGGCCAGGGTCGATGGCTGCATCCCGGCGATCCGCAGCGCGATCGCGACCACCACCACGATCGTCACCAAGCGGACCAGGAAGCCGACGGTACCCGCGACGCCCGGGTCCAGGCGGCGGTAGAGGCCGGGAGCCATGCCGCGGCCGAGCGAGCGGGCGAAGGTCCAGCCGAGGATCGCCAGCGCCACCACGGTCGCGACGCGGACGTGGAGCCCGTAGCCCGGGAATAGCTCCTGGCGCTGGTTGAAGACGATCAGGACGCCGGCGATCAGCAGCAGCGACACGAAGGCGCCACGCTGGGCGCGGTGGGCCTCCTGGCGATCGATCTCGTCGCCGAGACCGACCTCGCGCCACACCCCGGTGCGGGATTCGAAGGCGTTTCGTGTTCTGGGCAGGAGCCGACGCAGCATTCCTTGTCTGCCTTCCCGTCATCCCCATGCCTGAACCGTGCGTGTGCTCATGCGTCGTCCTGGCGATCGCCGGTGCGTCCGGCTGATAACGGCGCTAGATTGACTGGTCAGTCAGCCAGAGCGATGCGAGCCGCGGTCATACAGCTCAACTCAACGGACGACTACGAGCGCAATCTCGAGGTCGCCGAGAGGCTGCTCCGCGAAGCGGCGGCTGACGGCGCGGAGCTCGCCGTTCTACCGGAGAAATGGACCGCGCTGGGTCCTCCGGAGCTTCTGCGGGAGGTCGCCCAGCCGCTCGACGGCGAGGCGCTGAGCGCCGCCGCCGACTGGGCGCGGGAGCTGGGCATCCACCTGGTCGCCGGCAGCGTCGCCGAGCGGGTCGAGGGCGAGGACAAGCTCTTCAACACATCGGCGCTGATCGGCCCGGAGGGCGAGACCGCCGCGGTCTACCGCAAGATCCACATGTTCGACGTCGACGTCGACGACGTCTCCTACCGCGAATCGGAAGCCGAGCAGCCGGGCGAGGAGATCGTCGTCGCCGAGGCCGCTGTACCGATCGGGCTCACCGTCTGCTACGACCTGCGCTTCCCCGAGCTCTACCGGATCCTCGCCCTGCGCGGGGCACTCCTGATCACCGTCCCATCGGCTTTCACCGAGCGCACCGGTCGAGATCACTGGGAGGTCCTGCTGCGGGCGCGGGCGATCGAGAACCAGCTGTTCGTGCTGGCCGCCGGCCAGATCGGCGAGGCTCCGCCCCACTACCGGAGCTTCGGGCGCTCGATGATCGTCGATCCCTGGGGGGTGGTCCTGGCCCAGGCGCCCGACGACGAGTGCTTCGTCGCGGCGGAGCTTGACTTCTCGGCACAGGAGCGAGTCCGCGACAGCCTCCCCTCCTTGCGCAACCGGCGCGCGGCCGCCTATCGGTGGCCGGGGTCGGGAGCGCGCGCCGAGGGGCGAGCGGGTCGCCCATCGATCGCACCGGCGGTGGCCTGATGGCAGGCGGAAACGGCACCATGGAGAAGCGACGGCAGATCCTCGACGCGGCGATCAGGGTCTTCGCCCGGCAGGGGTTCCACAGCGCGAGGGTCTCGGACATCGCGGCCGAGGCCGGCGTCGCCTACGGCCTCGTCTACCACTACTTCGACTCCAAGGAGCAGATGCTCAACGAGCTTTTCACCGAGCGCTGGTCGCTGCTGCTGGACGCGATCCGCCAGGCCGACGTCGAGCTCGACTCTCCCCGCGACAAGCTGGGGGCCGCGGCCGGGTTCATCATCGAGTCCTACCGCCACAACCCCGAGCTGATGAAGGTGATCATCGTCGAGGTCACCCGCGCCGCGAACTCCTTCGGCCGCACCCACCTGGCCGAGATCCGCGAGGCCTACGACCAGATCGCCAAGATCGTCGCCGACGCCCAGCAGGCGGGCGAGTTCCGCGGCGATGTCAGCCCGGATTTCGCCGCGATGCTCTTCTACGGCGCGATCGAGCAGCTGCTGACCGGGTGGATCTTCGAGGTCGTACCCGGCACCGATGAGGACTACGAGGGGGCCAAGGCACTGGTGGTGGAGACGATCTGCGGCGGCTTGGAGCCGCGGGCTGCCGCACCTCAGGTGGCCGGCTAGCCATGTGGGAGGGGCTGGCCCGGACCCAGCGCCAAGATCGCGTCCTGCACGGCGCCGCCAAGGCCGCGAACGTCGTCCTCGGCCTGATCGCGCTGCCGCTGTGGCTGATCGGGCAGCGGGTCGGCGGAGCGATTCGCGATCTGCTGACCCGCTTGGAGCGGCGCGCGGCGAAGCCGCTGCCGGTGCCGCCGGAGCGCGAGCGCTCGATGACCGCGCTCATGGATGATCTCGAGCGGCTCGAGCACCACCTCAGGCGCAGCCCGGTGGCGGAGCTGCGGCGCGGCCTGGCGGACGTCTTCCCGTTCGTGATCGCCCAGCACCGCGAGGGAGCGGTAATGGGCTATCGCTACCCCGCCCAGTTCTCCGAGCACATCTTCGAGGGGGCCGACGGCGAGGAGATCGCGGCGACCATCGGCCTACAGGAGGCGCCGCGGCCGGGCCTGATCGTCGTCCACGGCGTCTTCACATCCGCGCGGTTCGACTACGTGCGGCAGATCGCGGTCCGCGCTTTCTACGAGTGGGGCTTCAACGTCGCGGCGATCGACCTCCGCAGCTTCGGCCTCACCGAGCTCACGACCCACGCGCCGTCGACCGGCGGCTGGAAGGAGGGCGAGGACATCGCGGCTCTCGGGAGATACATGAAGTCCCTCGGGACGACGAGCGTCGGGGCGCTCGGGATCTCGCACGGAGGCGGCTCGGTTCTGAACGCCACGGATCTCGAGGGGGTCGAGGACTCGCTCGACGGCGGCATCCTCGCCGTCTCCGCCCCCGCCGATCCGCTGCGGGCGTGGAAGCGGCTGTCGGAGCCGGTCAAGCCGGGCCATCCTCGCTACCCGCTGCACAAGGCGTTCCGGGCGATGTTGATCTCGCGGGTGCGGTCGGGCCGCTGGCCCGCAGAGGCCGAGAGGGCCGAGAACATGGGCGAGGTGCTCGAGATCATCGCGGAGCCCTACTACGAGCTTCCCGCCGAGCAGATCTGGCGCAACGCGCGGACGGTGGATCGGATTGCGGACGCCAAGATCCCCGTGCTGGTGCTCCATCCCTCAGATGACGTCATCGTCAAGGTCGAGCACGCTCAGATGCTGGCCGAGGCGGCGCGCGACAACGACCTGGTCCGGGTCTGGATCCTGCCCGCGGGCGCGCACGGGATCCTCGAGGCGATCGACGAGCGCTTCACCTACAACGTCTATCGGGGCTTCTTCGAGCGCTGGGCCCGCTACGCGGAGCGACCTGCGCATGGCGCCACGGCCCCGGCCCTCGAGATGGTTTACTCCGCTGAGAACACCGGGTAGCGCGAGAGCGTAGGAGCTGACTTGGACCACATGGCGCGGAGATTGATCTGGGCGGGGCTGTTGGCGGCCACGGGCGCGCTGGCGACCGTCGCTGCGCACCGGATCTCCGAGGTGATCTACCGGCGCGTCTTCAACGAGGAGCCGCCCGAGTGAGCGACGGCGAGGGCAACGGGGCGCCGGCCGGCGCCGATGCCCCGACGGCCGCCGGGGCCAAGGCTCCGGAGGAGATGGGCGTCGGCGAGCTCGTCTTCGAGATCTCCGATCGCGCGTCGGTCCTGGTCCGCGAGGAGATCGAGCTCGCCAAGACCGAGGTCAGCGAGAAGGTCAACCGCCTGCTGCGCGGCGGGGTCACCGCCGTGGTCGCCGGGGTCTTCGTGCTGTTGGCCCTGCTGATGCTGATGCACGGCGTCGCATGGCTGCTCAACGACCTCGTCTTCGACAACTTCTGGGCCGGGTTCTTCGTCGAGGCCGGTCTGTTCCTGGTGATCGCCGCGGCCGCCGGGCTGTTCGCATACCGTTCATTCAAGAAGGCGACGCCGCCGACGCCGGAGATGGCGATCGAGGAGGCGAAGGAGATCCGCGCCGCGTTCGAGTCCGAGGAGGCGAGCTGATGGAGCAGACCAGCACCCAAGCGTTCGGGACGAGCGGCAACGGGCGCTTCGTGCCGCCGCCGCCCGGGACCCGCTCGGCCGACCAGATCCGCAACGACATCGTCACCCAGCGCCAGCAGCTCTCGCGCAGGGTGAGCGCGCTGCGAACGCGCTGGAGCGAGGCGACCAACGTCAAACGCCAGGTCTCCGAGCACCGCACTCAGCTGCTCGTCGGCGCCGCTGTCGTCGGCCTGCTGGTCGGCGGTGCGGTCGCGCTCAGCCGCCGGCGGGGGTAGCCGCGGAGCACCCGGAGGGGCGATGAGGGACGAGGGATACTTCCCCGCCGGCCGCTCGATCCTCCGCCGCGTTCATTCCCAGCGCGCGGTCGGCCTCTTCTACGGCCAGCGGGCGCTGATGATCGGCGCGCTCAACCCCCTCAACTTCGTCGGCACGCATGAGCACACCAAGGCGAGGCTGACCCCCTTCCAGCGCCTGGCTCGGACCGCGGAGGAGTTCGAGACGATCTTCTTCGGCACCCGAGCCGAGGCCGACGCCGTGCTGGAGCGCGTCCATCGCCTGCACCGGTCGGTCAAGGGCGAGCTGACCGAGGACGCCGGCGTGACACCCGCGGGCACGCCCTACTCGGCGTTCGATCGCGAGCTGATGCTGTGGACGATGGCGGTGATCGCCGACTCGGGTCCCTACTTCTATGAGCTCTTCGTGCGCGCGCTCTCCCCCGACGAGCACGAGCAGCTCTGGCGGGAGTACATCCGCTTCGCCGAGCTGTTCGGGATGCCGCGCGAGGTCGCTCCGCCCACCCACCGCGAGTTCCGCGATTACTTCGAGGGGTATCTAGCGAGCGACGCGGCCTACCTGACCGACGCGGCGCGCTACATCGGGCGGGCGGTGGCGATGGAGATCCCGCTGCCCGCGACCCACGGCCCCTTCAAGCGCGTTCACGACCTGATCATGCTGGGCAGCCTGCCGCAGGTGGTTCGCCGCCACTACGGGCTGAGCTGGAGCGCCGCGCAGCAGGCCGCCTTTCGCGCGGTCGTCGCCTCGATCCGTGCCGCGCGCCCGGTCACGCCGCGCCGCATCCGCCGCGGCTACAACACAGGCTCCTTCCGCCTGGTCGCCCGCACCGAGCGACGCCGCCTGGAGCGCGGCGAGCCGAC
>CAYZPZ010000054.1:0-3250 GCA_964480205.1 uncultured Conexibacteraceae bacterium | reverse complement strand
CGCGGCGGGTGGAGCCGACGCCGAGCAGGCCGGGACCGACGTGGGCGCCGAGCACCGGGCCGATCTCCGAGGTGAAGACCGGGTCGCAGCCGAAGATCGGCCTGCACTCGGAGATCAGCTTCGCGGCCGAGTCGGGGTCCTGGACGTGCTGGACCACCCAGCCGTCGGCGCCGTCCTCGTGGCGCTGGCGGGCGTATCCGACCGGGCGCTCAATCGAGCGGGAGCGGGTGCGCACGCGCTCCACCGGCTCGATCTGCTCCTCCAGGGTGAGGATCGGCTTGATCTTCAGGGTGGTGCCGAGCCAGGCGCCGGCGCCGCCGATCCGACCGCCGCGGCGCAGGTACTCCAAGGTGTCCACGGCGAACCAGATCTTCAGGGCGTCCCGGGCTTCGTGCGCACGCGTCGCGCACTCCTCGGCCGGCGCGCCCTCGCGCGCGGCTCGGGCCGCGGCCAGGATCAGCAGCCCGGTCCCCCCGGCGCCCGTCCTCGAGTCGACCACCTGGATCCGCTCGCCGCCCTTGCCCTCGGCGGAGAGCCGCTCGCGGGCTTGAATGGCTGCCTCGTAGGTGCCGGAGATCTCCGATGAGATGTGGATGGAGGTGATCTCGCGGTCCTGGTCGAGCAGCGGCTCGTATACGTCGATGAAGTCGCCGATCGAGGGCTGCGAGGTGGTCACGGCCTCCTCGGAGGCCCGCAGGCGCTCGTAGAAGCCATCGAGGTCCGCCAGCAGCTCGGACTCGGCGCGGGGCTCGCCATCCAGGGCGACGTAGAGGCTGACCAGGTGAACGTCGTGCTGGGCCAGCATCTCGGCCGGCAGATACGAGGTCGTGTCGGCGACGATCGCGGTGCGGGGTGGGCCGGCCACGAAGGGCGTTCTACCATGCCCGCGCATGGCTGACCGCCCACCGCCCCCACCCCGATCGCGCTGGCCGGCTGCGAATCGTCGCATGGCGGCGTCCTCGGGCTTGCCTTTGCCGCCAGCAAAGGCTGCGCCCTGCGTCCTTGCCATGCTCGATTCTCGCGCGCCCAGTCACGACCGGGGGTGACGCCGGTGGGCGGTGACGGGGGAGGCAAGACGCTCGTTACGGGCGCCACGGGCTTCATCGGCTCGCACCTGGCCCGCGAGCTGGCCCGACGCGGGGACGAGCTGCGGCTCCTCGTGCGCAAGGACAGCGACCTCTCGGCCCTGGAGGGGATCGAGTTCGAGCGCGCCGGGGGTGACGTTTGCGACCGCGACTCGGTCCGGGCCGCGATGGGCGGAGTGGAGCGGGTCTTCCACGTCGCCGGGCGCACCTCGATGCGGCGTGCCGATCGCAAGCGGGTATTCGAGGTCAACGCCGGCGGGACCCGCAACGTGATGGAGGAGGCGCTGCGGGCCGGGGCAATCCGGGCGGTGCTCACCTCCAGCGCCAGCGCGGTCGGCCCCGCCAAGCCCGGGGAGGCCGCCGGCGAGTCCCAGCCATTCACCGCGGGGCGCCTCGGCATCGCCTACGTCAACTCCAAGCACGAGGCCGAGGTCGCCGCCCTGCGGGTCGCAGCGAAGGGGCTGCCGGTGGTGATCGTCAACCCGAGCTTCGTGCTGGGGCCCGACGACCCGAGCGGCACCTCGAATCTGCTCGTGCGGCGGCTGCTGCTTCGCCGCATCCCCGGGTACCTCGACGGAGGGCTCAACGTGGTCGACGTCCGCGACGTCGCCCGGGGTCACGTCCTCGCCGACCAGGCTGGCCGGGAAGGCGAGCGCTACCTGCTGACCGGACGCAACTTCACCCTGCAGCGCCTGTTCGCGGACCTCGCCCGGATCGCCGGGGTGCCGGCGCCGCCGGTCAAGCTCCAGGGTGAGTTGATCGCGCGCGCGGCCGAGAGCCTGCAGCGGGTCGGCCTCCCGGTCCCGGCCTCCCCCGACGAGGTCCGCTCCGGGACGCTGTGGTGGACCTACCGCAACGACAAGGCGCGCCGCGAGCTCGGCTTCGAGCCCCGTCCCCATGAGGAGACCCTGGAGGACGCGGTCCGCTGGCAGCTCGAGCAGCTCGGCGATCGGGCCACAGACCACCCGCTCACCGACGCCGCCCTGCGAGGAGCGGGTGTGGCCTGGCGCCTTCCCTCGCGCATACTGGGGAGGACATGAGCGAGCCCCGGCGCGTCCTCTACCGCTGCCGCACGCCCACCAACTTCCTGTGTCCCTGCGGGGCGGTGGCGCGCAGGCTGAAGAAGAACGGTCTCGAGTACCGGACCGAGCGGGTCGCCCAGCGCCGCCGGCGCCGCCCCGAGATCGTCGAGCTCACCAAGCAGGACCGCGTCCCCGTGCTGGTTGACGGGGACGAGGTGATCCACGACTCCAAGCGGATCCTCGAGTACGTCGACTGGCGCTATACAATGGATAGCGATGACTGAGACCACAGATCCGATCAAGCTCACCGACACGGCCGCCTCCAAGGTCAAGGAGCTCCTTGACGGTCAGCAGGACGCGGGCGAGCAGGCCCTTCGCGTCGCCGTGCGCGGCGGCGGGTGCTCGGGCTTCCAGTACGCGCTCGCCTTCGACGCCCCCAAGGAAGACGACCACCGCTTCACCGACAAGGGCGTCCCGGTCGTGGTCGACAAGGCCTCGATGCAGTTCGTGTTCGGCTCCGAGGTCGACTGGGTCGACGGCCTGCAGGGCGCCGGCTTCTCGGTCAACAATCCGAACGTGACCGCCGCCTGCGGCTGCGGCTCCTCCTTCCAGGTGGACGAGGAAGCGGCCGCGAAGGCCGCCGCCTCGGCCTAAGCGCCTAGGAGGAGCCCTCGATCCCCATCGGCGGGGACTGCTGGGGCTCCTGCTGCATCTGCTGCTTCGCCGAGGGGACCTGCTCGGGCTGCTCGACGCCGAGCAGCTCGGCCAGCTCGCCCGAGTCGGCCATCTCCTCGACGATGTCGCAGCCGCCGACCAGCTCGCCGTTGACGTAGAGCTGCGGGAACGTCTGCCAGTCGGCGATCTCGCCCGTCACCTCACGCAGCGGCTGCAGCGCGGGGAGAACATCGATGGCCCCGTACTCGACGCCGAGCTGGTCGAGAACGGCGACCGTCCGCATCGAGAAGCCGCACATCGGCTGCTCCGGCACGCCCTTCATGAACAGCAGCACCGGATGCTCGCTGATCAGCCCCTCGACCTTCTGCTTCAACTCGAGATCGACCATGGCTCCACCATAGCGAACGCGATCGCACCCGCCGCCGTGGACGGCCAGCGGTCAGCCTGGCACCGAGGTCTTGATCGAGA
>CAYZPZ010000053.1:0-11236 GCA_964480205.1 uncultured Conexibacteraceae bacterium | reverse complement strand
CGAGGTAGTCGGGATAGGGAATCGGCTCGCCGAAGCGGGCGGCGGAAGCGATCATCGCGGCGTTGTCGGTGCAGAGCTCGATCGGCACCAGCTTCAGCCTCAGCCCCCGTTCGCGCGCCAGCTCGCCGGCTCGCTCCCGCAGCTCCGTGTTGGCGGCGACGCCGCCGCCCAGCGCGATCGCCTCCCACTCCCCGCGCTCCAAGGCCCGTTCGAGCTTCGCGACCAGCTGGTTGGTGATCGCCCGCTGGTAGGAGGCGGCGAGGTCCGCGGTCGCCTCCCGCGCACCGTCGGCGCCCAGCTCGCGCACTCGGTAGACCAGCGCCGTCTTCAGCCCGCTGAAGGAGAAGTCCAGTCCCGGCTCGCGGGTCATCGCCACCGGGAACTCGAAGGCGTCGGGGTCGCCGTCGGCGGCCGCCCGCTGGATCGCCGGTCCCCCCGGGTACCCCAGCCCGAGTAGCCGCGCCCCCTTGTCGTAGGCCTCGCCGGCGGCGTCGTCGAGCGTCGACCCGAGCCACTCGAAGGACCCCGGCTCGCGCATCCCCGCCAGCAGGGTGTGGCCGCCGCTCGCGATCAGGCAGAGGAAGGGCGGATCGAGCGGCTCGGGCTCGAGGAAGTTGGCGGCGACGTGTCCGTGCAGGTGGTCGACCGGGATCAGCGGCTTGCGGCGCGCCGCGGCCAGCGCCTTGGCAGTGCTGACACCCACCAGCAGCGCCCCGATCAGGCCGGGGCCCTGGGTGACGGCGATCGCGTCCACCTCGTCCAGCGAGGTGCCGGCCTGCTCCAGGGCGGAGTCGACCACGGCGTTGACCAGCTCCAGGTGATGGCGGGAGGCGACCTCCGGCACCACCCCGCCGAAGCGCTGGTGGAAGGCGGCCTGCGAGGAGATCACGTTGGAGCGGATCGCGGAGCCGTCGACAACAGCCGCGCAGGTGTCATCGCAGCTCGTCTCCAGCGCGAGAATGCGCATCTGCCCTAGGCGACCGCGCCCTCGGGGCCGGCGTGCTCTCGCTCCCCGGCAAGCCACATGATCAGGGCGTCCTCGCCATTGTCGTGGTAGTAGCGGTGGCGGCGGCCCGCCGAGCGGAAGCCGAAGCCCTCGTACATGGCGATCGCGGGGAGGTTGGAGACGCGGACCTCCAGCGTGTAGCGCGCGTCGCGACCGGCGCGCTCGAACAGCTCCTCGATCAGCCGCGTGGCCATGCCCCGGCGGCGGTACTCGGGCCTGATCGCGACGTTCATCAGATGCCAGACCTCGTCGTAGCGCGAGCAGACCAGATAGCCGAAAAGTCCGTCCTCGCCCTCGGCGGCCAAGCAGATCCCGGAGGGCTTGGAGAGCTCCAGCACGAACATGGCGAGCGACCATGGCGTCGGAAACGAGCGCCGCTCGATCGAGATCACGGTCGGCAGATCGCCGTAGCTGAGCGGCCGGATGGTGATCGCTTGCCCCTCAATCACCGCGGTCTTCTCTGTCTCGCTCACGCCACCTCTCCGCGTCCGGTGCTCTCAGGTAGATCGGCTCGACTCGCTCCGGCGGCATGGGGGTCGCCTCCCGCCCCAGCGCGCATACCTGGCGCGCGGCGATCCGATGCATCGCGTCGCCGGGGTCGGCGACCTCCGCGCCGGCCGCTTCGAGTTGCTCGCGAAATCGTAGCGACCCATCGCCCGCCGCCAGCGGGCGCGATCCCAGCTCGCGAAGGCGCTCAGCCAGCGCGGCGGGCTCGGCAACGAAGGGCGGCCACAGCTCGCCCCCCCGCGCGTCGTACAGGGCCGCGAAGCACTCGCCGCGCCTGGCGTCGAGCACCGCCAGCGCCTCTCGCCCCTCGCCCCCCTCGGCGGAGGCGATTCCCAGGCCGATCGCCGCCAGCGTCCCCACCGGTGCCAGCGGCAGGGCTCGGGCCTGGGCCAGTGCGCGGGCCGTGGAGATCCCGATGCGAAGGCCGGTGAACGAGCCGGGGCCGACGCCCACCGCGATCCGGGAGATCCGCTCCCATCCCCCTGCCGCCTCGACGCAGCGCTCGATCTCGGGCAGCAGCAGGGTCACATGGCGGGGCCGGCCCGATTCGTCGGGGGCGTGTCCCACCTCGCGCAGGAGCTCGCCATCGCGGGTCGCCGCGACGGCGACCACGCCGGTTGCGGTGTCGATCCCCAGGACCGCGCTCACGTGCGCCCGGGGGTGTCGCCGCCGAGTTCTCCGGGTACCCGTGACCCGATCGGCGAGGAAGGGAAAGGGATGGAGACCATGAGACCGGAGTCCATCAGGTTCGGCCGGCGGGGCCGCCGCGTGCGCGCCACGCTTGCGGCGCTCGCGATCGCCGCGCTCAGCGCCGGCGCCGGCGCCTGCGGCGGTGACGACGACGTCGACCAGGCCACCGAGGAGGCGGAGGAGCAGCTCGAGGAGGCCCGGGAGCAGCTCGAGGACGCCCAGGAGCAGCTCGAGACCGCGGGCGAGGAGGGCGGCGAGGAGGGTCAGCAGGCGATCGACGAGGCGCGGAAGCGGATCGACGAGGCCCAGGAGGACGTGCGCAAGGAGCTGGAGGAGTAGCCGCTAGCGCAGCTCGATCTCGCGCGCCTCACCCCCCGCGTGGCGGATCTCCAGCCGCCGCGTGACCCGCTCCAGCCGCGGCTCCGCCGCCGCGGGCCACTCGATGAAGGCGATCGAGCCTGGGTCGAGGTAGTCCTCAAGCAGCGCCGGGTCTTCCGCGTCGAGGCTCTCCAGCCGGTAGAGGTCGAGGTGCGAGACGGGGGTCCGGCCCCCGTAGCGCTGGCCGATGATGAAGGTCGGCGAGGTGACCGGCTCGCTGACCCCCAGCGCGCGGCAGGCCCCGCGGATCAGCGTGGTCTTGCCGGTGCCGAGCTCTCCGCTGACCAGGACCACGTCGCCGGGGGCGAGCTCGGCGGCGAGCCGCTCGCCGAACGCCTCCGTCTCCGCCGCCGACGCGGTGCGTTCAACCATCCGGGATTTGCGATCAGCGGCGCCCGAACAGCCCGAGCTGGTCGGCCTCGGGCTGATCGTCGGCCCTGGTGGCGATCCCGGGTGGGGGCTCGGGCAGGGGACGTTGCAGCAGCCCGGGGATCCCCCCGAAGTCCTCGCGCAGCTGCTCGGCGACGCGCGGTGTCCGCAGTCCCGCGGCGGGGTGAAACAGTGGCAGGACGTAGAGCATCCGTCCGCCGATCATGTGCTCCTGTGGCGTGCCGCGCACCTTGGTGATCCCAGTCGGGTTGGCGGTGAGCAGCTTGGTGGCGAAGTTGCCAAGGGTGGCGATCACCCGCGGCTGGATCAGATCCACCTTGGCCTCGAGCCAGGGCCGGCAGGACTCGATCTCCTCGGGCTGGGGATCGCGGTTGCCGGGAGGGCGGCAGAGCAATGTGTTACCGATGAAGACGTCGTCGCGCTTCATCCCGATCCCCTCCAGGAGCTCGGTGAGAAAGGCGCCAGCGCGGCCCACGAAGGGCAGGCCCTGGCGGTCCTCCTCGGCGCCCGGCGCCTCGCCGACGAACATCAGGTCGGCGTCGGCGTTGCCCGATCCGAACACCACCGTGTTGCGCCCAACCGACAGCGGGCAGCGCTCGCAGACCGAGGCCTGCCGGTAGACCTCGACCAACCGCTCGCGGCGCTGGGCCGCGGACTTGGCGGCCGCGGCGCGCTCCGGCGTGGCTGGCTTCACCTCAGCCACCGCTTCCCCCCGATCGAGCCCGGCGCTCCGCCTCACGCTGCTTTCGGAAGCGCTCCTTGGCGCCGCCGCGGTCCACCCCGCGCTTGTCCTCCAAGCGGCGCCTCTGGCTCGCGGTCAGCGCCCGGGGCGTCGGCGCGGGGCCCGAGATCAGGCGCTGCGGATCGGCGTCGCCGCACGCGGGGCAGCGCACCGATCCCGGCTCCTTTCCCACGTGGGAACCGACCAGCTCCTCGAAGCGATGGCCGCAGGCGGGGCAGCTGAACTCGTAGACGGGCACACACCGATGGTAGTTCGGCCCTCCGACTCCGACGCGGACCGAAGCGGTCGCAAATTGGTCGTTTTCGGCCGAAGGCCCGCCGATTCGGCCTCCCTATAATCGGCCCAAGGCCGCGACCCCCCGGTGGGGCGTGGACCCGGAATACACCTCCCTCACTCACCAACCAGCCGTCTGGTATCTCCGATGCGGGAACTGGAACGGGATCTCCTCCCCACCCCAAGCGAAGAGGCGCCGGCCGTCGTCGTCGGGCGGGGCCGCGTGGGCGGCAGTCTGGCGCGCGCGATGCGGCGCGCCGGCCTGCCAGTGGTGCTGAGCAGCGCCGAGGACGCTCCCGACAGCTGCCGGGGGGCGACCGCCGCGCTGCTCTGCGTGCCCGACGGAGCGATCTCCGAGGTCTGCGCTCGGATCGCGGGCGCCGATCCCGCCCCCGCCCTGGTCGGTCACGTCAGCGGGGCGACCACCCTGGAGGCGCTCGAGGCCGGCTCCTCCCGCGGCAGCGCGGCCTTCTCGCTGCACCCGCTGCAGACCTTCGCCGATGACCGCACGCGCGTCGACGGCACGCCCTGCGCGGTCGCGGGCTCCGACCCGGCAGCCGAGGAGTTCGCCGCCGCGCTCGCCGAGCGGCTCGGGATGAGGCCCTTCGCCGTCCCGGAGAGCCGCCGCGCCGCCTACCACGCCGCCGCCAGCATCGCCTCCAACCTGCTGGTGGCCCTGGAGGAGTCCGCCTCGGAGCTGCTCGAGCGCGCCGGGATCGAGGACCCCAGGGGACTGCTCGCGCCCCTGGTCCTGCGGACCGCGGCCAACTGGGCCGAGCGGGGCGCCGAAGCGCTGACCGGCCCGATCGCGCGCGGGGATCGAGATACCGTCGAGCGCCACCGTCGCGCGCTGGAGGAGCTCGCCCCCGAACTGCTGACCGCCTACGAGGCGCTCGCCGAGCGGGCGGCGCGATACGCGAGGGATCGAGAGGCGGTTCTGTGACCGTGGCCCGATCGAGTCGAGGGACGAGCAGGTGATCGCCGCGAGGAGCAAGTCGGAGCTGCGCGAGGCGCTGGCCGAGCCGCGGCGCCAGGGCAAGCGGATCGGGCTGGTTCCGACCATGGGCTACTTCCACGAGGGTCACCTGTCGCTGATGCGCCGCGCCCGCGCCGACTGCGAGGTGGTCGTGGTCAGCCTGTTCGTCAACCCGACGCAGTTCGGACCCACGGAGGACCTCGGCAGCTACCCCCGCGACGAGGACTCTGACACCAGGCTCGCCTCGCTGCAGGGGGTGGACGTGCTCTGGATGCCGAGCCCCGACGAGATGTATCCGCAGGGCTTCGGGACGGCGGTGGAGGTCGACGCCGGGCTCACGGGCGTGCTCGACGGCTCTCCCGGACAGCGGGGGCCCTCCCACTTCCGCGGCGTCACCACGGTCGTCGCCAAGCTCTTCAACTGCGTGCAGCCCGACGTCGCCTACTTCGGGCGCAAGGATGCTCAGCAGGCGGTGGTGATCGAGCGCATGGCCCGCGACCTGGACTTCCCGGTGCGCATCGAGGTGCTGCCGACCGTGCGCGAGCCCGATGGGCTGGCAATGAGCTCCCGCAACGCCTACCTGAGCGAGGCCGAGCGGGAGCGCGCCCTGGCGCTGTCGCGAGCGCTTCGCGCTGCCGAGGCCGCCGCCCGCGAGGGAGAGCGCTCGGTCGAGGCCCTCGTAGGTACGGCCGCTGACGAGCTCAGTAAGGCGGGCATCGACCCGGAGTACGTGGAGGCGCGGGATGCCAGGGACCTCTCCCCGGTTTCTGAGCTCAACGGCCGTCCCGTGCTGCTGGCGGTGGCCGCCCGGGTGGGCGAAGCCCGGCTGATCGATAACGTCGTCATCGACTCGGACCAACCAACCAGTACGGAGGCCTGATGCAGCGCCAGATGCTCAAGTCCAAGATCCACCGCGCCACGATCACCGACTGCGACGTCGACTACGTGGGTAGCGTCACCCTCGACCCCGAGCTGATGCGCCAGGCCGACATGCTCCCCAACGAGCAGGTGCACGTCTGGGACATCGACAACGGGGCCCGCTTCGTCACCTACGCGATCGAGGGTGAGCCCGGCTCGGGCATCGTGCAGATCAACGGGGCGGCCGCGCGCCTGGTGCGCCAGGGCGACAAGGTGATCATCGCCTCGTTCGGCGCCTATGAGGAGGTCGACCTCGAGCACTACTCGCCGATCGTCGTCCACGTCGGCGAGGGCAACGAGGTGGTCGCCCTCGACAGCGATCCCTCGGTCCTGCTGGACGGGGTGAGCCCGGATCAGGAGGCGCTGCTGTGACCCGTCCGCCCAAGAACCGCGAGGAGCAGCGGCCCGCCCAGGACCGACCGCCGGAGCGGATGCCGATGACGATTCCCCGAGTCGAGGAGATGAAGAAGGCCGGCGATCCGATCGTGATGGTCACCGCCTATGACTTCCCCTCGGCCCAGGTGGCCGAGGAGGCCGGCGTCGACATCGTCCTGGTCGGCGACACCGCGGCGATGGTGGTGCTGGGCCACGATGCCACCACCCCTGTCGGCATGGAGGAGATGCTCATGCTGACCGCCGCGGTCCGCCGCGGGCTGAAGACGCCGCTTCTGATCGGAGACATGCCCTTCGGCTCCTACGAGAAGTCCAACGAGGAGGCGATCGAGAACGCCCGGCGCTTCGTCAAGGAGGCGGGTGTCGATGCGGTCAAGCTCGAGCGCGGCGGCCCCTCGGTCGATCGTGCCCGGGCGATCATCCGCTCGGGCATCCCGGTCATGGGGCACGTCGGGCTTACCCCGCAGACCGCCACCGCGCTGGGCGGGTTCAAGGCCCAGGGCCGCACGGCGGAGACCGCGGCCAAGCTCGCGGAGGAGACCCTCGCCCTGCAGTCCATCGGCTGCTTCGCCGTCGTCTTCGAGGCGATCCCGGCCAAGGTCACCGAGGCGCTGATGCCGCGCCTGGAGGTGCCGGTGATCGGGATCGGCGCGGGCCCGGCCACCGACGGGCAGGTGCTGGTCTTCCACGATCTGCTCGGCATCTACGAGGGCCACCAGCCCCGCTTCGTGCACCGCTACGCCGAGGTGCACAAGGAGATGCTCGGGGGCGTCCGCGCCTACGCCGAGGACGTGCGGGCCCGCCGCTTCCCCGACGAGGAGCACTCCTACTCGATCTCACCCGAGGAGCTGGAGGAGTTCCGGCGCTACCTGTCCGAGGAGGCGCTGGTGGGCACGGATACGCCCTGGGACTGGTAACCGGGCTATGCCGGCGGTGTACCCTTAGTTGCAATTAGCACTATTGCTCACACAGGAGGTGAGTGATGGAGATGCTGAGGAGACTGGAACCGCTGGCCCTGTTTCTGGTGATCGTGGGCGCCCTCAACTGGGGCATCCTCGGAATCACCGGCGGTGAGACCAACGTCCTGGCGGAGATCTTCGGTACGGGGACCTTCACCGACGTCGTCTACACCGTGATCGGGGTCGGAGGCCTCTTCCTGATCCCGCGGCTGATGGACGCGCTCCACATCGGAGCCGGCGCCCACCCCCGCGGCGTCTAGGCAAGGAGAGATCCCACCAGCCGCCCCCGGCCATCCGGGGGCAAGCCGAGCCGGGCCGCCGCCCGGCTCGGTCGTTGAGGGTCGGGCCGCTGGTTTCGGGCGGGCCCGGCGCAGGTATGCAATCAGCGCCAGCCACTACCGGAGGTGACCGATGCGGTCCCTGGGCTCAATCGCCCTTATCCTGCTTATCCTCGGCGGCCTCAACCTCGGCCTGGAGCCGCTGATCGACAAGTTCTTCATCGCGGATGTGATCGACGACCAGGACGTCGTCGACATCATCTACGTGGCGATCGGGGTCGCCGCCGTGGTCAGCATCCCCACATTGCTGCGCCGCTGACGGCGCTCGCCGCCGAGCCGCTAGCTTCCGGGCGATGCCGGTCCACAGCGGCGAGCTGAAGCTCTCCACGCGCGGCGACGCGGACATCATCGATGTCACGTCCGAGGTGCAGGAGGAGGTGGCACGTTCCGGCGCCCGCGAGGGGCTGGTCACGACGTTCGTTCGGGGCTCGACCGCCGCCGTGACCACGATGGAGTTCGAGCCCGGTGGCGTGGCCGACCTGAGGGTGCTGCTCGACCGGTTGATCCCCGCCGAGGGCGACTACGAGCACAATCGCCTCAACCGCGACACCAACTCGCACGCCCATCAGCGAGCCTCGCTGATCGGCCCCTCCGAGCAGGTCCCGTTCGCCGGCGGGCGCCTGGCGCTGGGCACCTGGCAGCAGCTGGTGCTGGTCGACTTCGACGATCGACCCCGCGAGCGCACCCTGGTCGTCCAGGTGCTCTCTTGAGTCGGCGCGGCGAGCGCCTCTGGGTCGCGGCGACCGCGATCGGCGCCGGCCTGGTCGTGGTGGCCGTCCTCGCCATCGCCGGGGTCTTCTCCAGCGACGGCGCCGACGAGTCCGAGGACGCCGAGTTCGGCGGGGCGATCTCGGTCCCGGCGGAGCCGCCGCAGGCGAAGCCCACCGTGCAGCGGATCCGGGTGGGCGGCCGCCCGGACGCGATCGCCGTGGGCGGCGGCTTCGTCTGGGTGGCGGACTCCTTCGCGGGGACCGTGAGGCGGATCGCAGCCGGCGGGGATCGCCCCATCAGAGTCGACCCGGCCGGGTTCCCAACCGACGTAGCCGGCGACGGCGACGGCGCCTGGCTGGCGCTGCCGGACCGCGGTGGGGTGCAGCGTCTGACCCCCGACACCGGAGCCGAGCCGCCGATCGAGACCCCGGGCTTCCCGTTCCAGATAGCCGCGGGCGAGGGGTCGGTCTGGGCGCTGGCCGAGAAGGAGATACAGCGGTTGGACCCGAGCTCGGGCGAGCCGCGGGGCGAGCCGGTCGCGCTAGGCGGAGCGGGGGCCTCGGTCGCGGCCGGGGAGGGCGCGGTGTGGGTGGCGCGCCGGAACCGGGAGGTCGTCAGGCTGGACCCGGGCGACGGGGAACTCGCCGAGTCCGGCGCGCGAGTGCCGGGCGCTTTCAACGTCGCCACCGGGGAGGGGGCGGTCTGGGCCCTGGGAGCGGCGGGGACGCTGTTCAAGATCGACCCCGAGAGCGGCGAGCTCGCCGGCGAGGCGGTCCAGGTGAGCCAGGCGCTCGATCTCGCCGCCGGCCTGGGCTATGTCTGGGTCGCTGCCGGCGACGGCACGGTCACCCGCTTCGACCCGGCCGGGGGGGTCCAGGTCGGGGACCCGCTTCGCATCGGGGGTCAGCCCCAGGCGATCGCCGTCGGGGAGGGCTCGGCCTGGGTCGCCGCGGCCAGGGACGGCGCCGTCTTCAGGATCACTCCGTGAGCCCGAGCGGCGAAACCAGGGGCGGGATCGACCTCGGGGGGACCAAGATCCAGGCGGTGGTGGTCGATGCCTCGAACCAGGTGCTGGGGGAGGCACGGCGGGCAACGCCGACCGAGGGCGGTCCGGCCGACGTCAGCGCCGAGATCGCGGCCGCGATGCGGGAGGCGGCCGAGGCGGCCGCGGTCGCCACCGAGAGCCTCGCCGGCGTCGGAATCGGCTCACCGGGCGACGCCAACGAGGGCACCGGCGTCGTCTCAGGCGCCCGCAACCTGCCGGGCTGGGAGGGATCGTTCCCCCTCGCCGACAGCCTCTCCTCCGAGCTCGGCGCCCCGGTGCGCATCGGCAACGACGTTCAGGTCGCGGTCGACGGCGAGTTCCATCTCGGCGCCGGGGAGCGCTTCAAGACGCTGATCGGCGTCTGGTGGGGAACCGGCGTCGGCGGCGGGCTGGTGCTCGACGGCCGCCCCTGGCTCGGCCGTGGCGCGGCCGCGGAGCTCGGGCATGTGGTCGTGCGTCGCGACGGGCCGCGCTGCAGCGCGGGACACCGTGGCTGCATCGAGGCCTACGCCGGGCGCTCCTCGATGGAGCGCCGAGCGCGCGAGGAGGTCGAGAACGGCGAGAGGACACGCCTGTTCGAGATCATGGAGAAGCGCGGCCGTGACAGGCTCACCAGCGGCGTCTGGGCGCGAGCGCTGAAGCACGGCGACGGGCTCGCCGAGAGACTGCTGGCCCGCGCGGAGAAGGCCCTGGGAGTCGGGATCGCCTCCGCGGTCAACCTGATCGACCCCGAGGCGGTGATCCTGGGCGGCGGCATGGGGTCGCGTTTCGCCGAGCGCTCTCTGCCGCGAATCGCGCGCCACATGGCCGAGTATCTGTTCGCGCCCGACAACCCACCCGAGCTGCGCGCGGCGAGCCTGGGAGACCTGGGCGGCGCGATCGGGGCGTCGCTGCTCGTCAGTCCTTGAAGTCGATCTCGCGAACCACCTTGGCGGGGGCCCCCGCGGCGATCACGCCGGGCGGCAGATCCCGCGTGACCACCGAGTTGGAGCCGATCACGCAGCGCTCGCCGATCTCGACCCCGCCGGTCACCACGCAACCCACCCCGAACCAGCAGTTGGAGCCGATCCTCACCGGCCCCTGCGGCTCGAATCCTTGCCAGGTGATCGGCTTGTCGGGGTCGTCGTAGCGGTGCTCGGAGTCGCCCACGAAGCAGTGGTTGGCGAACATCACGTGGTCGCCGATCTCGATCAGTTCGCTCGCGGCGAGCATGGTCTCGCGGTTGAGGAAGCAGCCCTCGCCGATCCGGATCCGGGCCTGCGGCGACAGCGTCAGCCAGCAACCCGGCTCGAGCAGGGTGTGCTCGCCGATCTGGAGCCGACCCTCGTCCAGCGCCTCGAGCAGCTCCCCCTCCACGGGGAAGCGGATGAAGAACCCGCCTCGCGCCGCGTGGCGGTTGATCCGCCAGCGCCGCCGCAGCCGCCGGTTGCGCTCGTACCAGCTCCGCTTCGCCCACCAGGTGCGCCAGTCGCTCACCGACACCCGGCAAGCCTCGCATATGCCGGCCCCGGGGCCGCTACGCCGCGACCGGCTGCTTGCGCTTGCGCGTGCGACGGACCTTGACCGCCGGCTCGACCAGCTCCGAGAGGAACTCGCCGGTGTAGGAGCCCGGGACCGCGGCGACCTGCTCGGGAGTGCCGGCGGCGATCAGCTCCCCGCCCTCCTCCCCTCCCTCGGGACCGAGGTCGATGATCCGGTCGGCGGTCTTGATCACGTCGAGGTTGTGCTCGATCACGATCACCGTGTTGCCGGACTCGACCAGGCGGTCGAGCACGTCGAGCAGCCGCTGCACGTCGGCGAAGTGAAGGCCGGTGGTCGGCTCGTCGAGGATGTAGAGGGTGTCGCCGGTGGCCACCTTCGACAGCTCGGTCGCGAGCTTGACCCGCTGGGCCTCGCCGCCGGAGAGCTGG
>CAYZPZ010000052.1:0-11340 GCA_964480205.1 uncultured Conexibacteraceae bacterium | reverse complement strand
GGTTGGAGAAGGGCTCGTCGAGCAGGATCGCGGCGGGGTCGGCCGCGAGGGCCCGCGCCAGCGCCACCCGCTGCTGCTGGCCGCCGGAGAGCTCGTGCGGATGGCGGCCGCCGACGCCGATGAGCCCGACCAGCTCCAGCAGCTCCTCCACCCGGGAGGGCGGCGCCCCCGGGCGAAGGGCGTAGGCGACGTTGCCCGCGACGTCCCTGTGCGGGAACAGTGCGTAGTCCTGGAAGACCAGTCCGATCCGGCGGCGTTCGGGGGCGACGAAGGTCCCGTTGCCGCTCAGGGTGCGCTCGCCGAGCTCGATCACGCCGACGTCGGGACGGTCCAGTCCTGCGATCAGCCTCAGGGTGGTCGTCTTGCCACAGCCGCTGGGGCCCAGCAGGGAGGTGATCCTCCCCGGCTCCGCGCTCAGGTCGAGGCCGGCCACCGCCGCGACGTCGCCGAAGCGCTTGCTCAGGCCCCGGCAGACGATCGCCTCAGGCGGCGCCTTGCTCTGTTTCGCTGCGCTCATCTCGCCCTCAATCTTGACGAGTTGAATCGGCGTGGCGACCGTGCTCACCGGCGGTCCAGCAGCAGATAGAGGGACGGAGCCGAGATCGCGAGCAGCACCAGCGAGGGAATCGCGCCGCGCTCGAAGAACCCGACACTGGTCGCGCTCCAGATCTCGGTTGCCAGGGTCTGGAAGCCGATCGGCGCCAGGATCAGGGTGGCGGGGAGCTCCTTGACCGCGGTCAGAAAGACCAGGGCGGCGCCCGCCAGCAGGCCGCGCATCATCAGCGGGGCGGTCACGGTGCGCAGCACGTTCAGCGGCGAGCGGCCGAGGCTGCGGGCGGCATCCTCGAGATTGGGCGAGACCTGCTGCAACCCGGCGCGGGCCGCGCCGATCGCGAGCGGAAGAAACAGCACGATGAAGGCGAAGACGAGCAGGCCCATCGTCTGGTAGACCGCGGGCAGCGCGCGGGTGGCGAAGAAGACCAGGGCCAGCGCGACCACCACCCCCGGCAGCGCGTATCCCGTGTAGCTGGCGCGCTCGATCGCGTTCGCGGTCGAACCCGGATAGCGCACCGTGAGGATCGCGATTGGGATCGCGCAGAGCCCGGCGACGAGGGCCGCGAGGCCGGAGACCAGGAGCGTGCTCCCGGCGGCCGACAGGGTCCCGCCCCAGTCGGGTGTCCCCGCGAAGCTCTGCAGAGCCCAGTAGACAAGCACGCCGGCGGGAAGGACGAGGGCCAAGACGCAGACCAGGCCGCAGAACACCAGTGCCGGCATCCGCGAGCGGCCGAGCGGGACGAGCCGGGCCGGCCGCGTGGCCCCCGGGCCGCTTCGGTGCAGGACCAGGCCGCTTCGCGCACGCGACTCCAGCCAGAGCAGGACGATCATCAGGGCGACCAGGATCAGCGCCAGCGCCGCAGCGCCGATTCGGTCGAAGCTGGCGCGATAGAGCGTGTAGATCTCGCGCGTGAAGGAGTCGAAGCGCATGATCGAGACCGCGCCGAAGTCATGCAGCACATACAGCGCGACCAGGACCGCGCCCGCCCCGATCGCCGGAACCAGCTGCGGAAGCACCACCGAGCGGAAGGTCTCCCGCTGCGAGCGGCCCATCGCCAGGGCGACCTCCTCGAGTTGGGGGTCGAGCCCGCGCAGGGCGCTGCGCACGGGCAGGAAGACGAGCGGGTAGGTGAACAGGGTCAGCACCAGCCACGCTCCGAAGAACCCAGTGATGTCCGGAAGGCGCTCGACGCCGAACGGGCCCTGGAGCGCGTCGCGCAGCAGTCCCGCGGGACCGAGCGCGGAGAGGAACGCGTACGCGCCGATGTAGCTGGGGATGACCAGCGGCAGTGCGCCAAGCACTGTCCATGCCCTGCGGCCCGGCAGATCGGTGCGCGCCGTCAGCCAGGCCAGGGGGACGGCGATCGCGGTCGCCGAGACTGTCACCGCGACCGCCAGGGCGAGGCTGCGAAGCACCAGCGCCAGCGTGCGCCCGGTGGCGATCTCCTCGGCGGCCGCCTGGAGCGAACCGCCCGTGGTGATCAACAGGTAGCCCAGGGGGAGGGCCATCGCCACCCCCAGCGCGACGCCCACCAGCACCAGCATCGCCGGTGGGCGCCGCGCGCGAGCGGCTTCGCCCTTCTCCGCCGGACCCGGCTCGACCGGGCCCGGCGCGAGAGTGGCGGGCTGTGAGGCGGTCGCCTCTACAGCGCCCCCGATCGCTGCAGCAGTCGCAGCGTCCCGTCGAGGTCGTCCAGCTGACCGAGCTCCACGGCGGGCACCTCGATCTGGGCAAGGGGCGTCACGATCGGATCGGCCGGGATCCCCTCGACCAGCGGGTACTCCTTGGTCTCCTCGGAGAAGTAGCGCTGCGAGTCCTCCGAGAGCAGGAACTCCACGAACTCGCCCGCGGCCTGCGTCTGATCGGTCCCCTCCACGATCCCGACCCCGGCCACGTTGATAAGCGAGCCGACGTCACCGCCCGGCGGGTGCTGCACCCGGACCGGGTAGGACTCGCCCTCCTCGTCCCGGGCCTGGGCCACGTAGTAGTGGTTGATGAAGCCGACGTCCACCTCTCCCGAGGCGATCGCATCACGGACCGAGGTGTTGTTCTCGAAGGCGACGGGGTCGTTGGCGACGATTCCCCGCAGCCAGCGTTCGGTGGCCTGCTCGCCCTCGGTCAGGCGCATAGCGGTGACGAAGGCCTGGAAGGAGCCGTTGGTGGGCGCCCAGCCGATCCGGCCCTTCCACTCGGAGTCGGTGTAGTCCAGGATCGAGCCGGGCAGGTCGGACTCCGACAGCGTCTCCGAGTTGTAGGCGACGACCCGAGCCCTGCCGGAGGTGCCGACCCAGCGCCCGTCCTGGGAGCGGTAGGCCCTGGGAACGCGCGAGAGCACCGCCTGGTCCAGCCGGCCCAGACGCCCCTCCTTCTCCAGCGCGCCGAGCGCCCCGGCGTCCTGGCCGAAGAAGACGTCGGCGGGCGAGCTGTCTCCCTCCTCGAGAATCGTCGAGGCGAGCTCGGCTGTGTCGCCGTAGCGGACCTCGAGCTCGAGGTCGCTCTGCTCGGAGAAGTCATCGAGCAGGGGCGCGACCAGTTCCTCCTCGCGGCCCGAATACACGGTCAACGTTTCCTCGTCGTCGCCGCCGCAGCCCGCGGCGATCCCGATCGCGGCCAAGGCCAGCGGCAGCGCGAGCCAGCGCCCGCGTCGGGGGTTCGAAGCCTTTCCTTCAGATCCCAATTCGGTTCCTTTCGCTCGTGGTTAGGGATGCCTAAGCCCGAGCGCGTTAGGCTAGCCTAATTCCGACCCCGCCGGTCGGACAGGGCGACCCGGGCGGGAGCCGCGAACCCCGCTCGTAGAATCGAGGAATGCGCGTCCTGATCACCAATGACGACGGGATCGCGGCCAAGGGGCTCAACGCGCTGCGGACCGCGCTGACGGCGCTGCCGGGCACAGAGGTGAGCGTGATCGCCCCCGACTCCAACCGCAGCGCGACCGCGCGGAGCATCACCACGCGCTCGCCGCTTTGGGTGAAGGAGATCGAGTTCGACGACGGCAGCCGCGGCTTCGCCACCGACGGCACGCCGGTCGACTGCGTGCGCTTCGCCGAGCTCGGTCTGCTGGGCGAGCGCCCCGAGCTGATCGTCTCCGGGATCAACCACGGGGCCAACCTCGGCGATGACGTCACCTACTCCGGCACGGTGGCCGCGGCCCTGGAGGGGATCGTCCTGGGCATTCCGGCGATCGCGGTCTCCCAGCAGTCCGTCGCGCGAGAGCTCGACTTCCGCTTCGGCGAGGAGTTCGACTTCGCCGTGGCCGCGGGGATCACCGCTCAGCTGGTCAGCCAGATCGCCGACGACCCGCTGCCCTCAGACACCCTGCTCAACGTCAACTGCCCGGCTGGAGAGCCCAGCGGGATCGAGGTCACCCATCTCGGCAAGCGCCTGTACAACGACGAGTTGAAGCTGGTCGAGGAGGCCGGCGAGCGCCGGCGCTACCAGATCTACGGCTTCGAGCCCTCCTTCGAGGACGAGCCGGGCTCGGATTTGTCGGCGATCGCCCGCGGCCGGGTCGCGCTGACGCCGGTCCACTTCGACCTCACCCATCGCCCCGGCCTGGACCGGCTGCGCTCCTGGGATCTGGCCGGCATGCTGAAGGCGGCCGCCGGGTCCGGACAAGGCGCCGTGGCTGCGGAGCGCTCCCCGCGCCGGTGAGTCCGGCCAAGAGCAAGGCACCGGCGAAGCGCGCCGAGCAGCTTCGCTCGCAGATCGCCTACCACGACCACCGCTACTACGTCCTCGACGACCCGGAGATCTCTGATCCCGACTACGACGAGCTGCTGCACGAGCTGCGCGAGATCGAGGAGGCCAATCCCGGGCTGGTCACCCCCGACTCCCCGACGCAGCGCGTGGGCGGCACCCCGCTGGAGAAGTTCCCCCGGGTCGAACACGCCGAGCCGATGCTCTCGCTCGCCAATGCCCGCGACGAGGACGAGCTGCGGGCCTGGGCGAAGCGGGTGGAGAACCGCCTGAAGCGGCTGGACATCTCCGGCCACGAGATCCGCTACGTGACCGAGCCGAAGATCGACGGGCTGGCGATCTCGCTCACCTACGAGGACGGCGTGCTCACCCGCGGCGCCACGCGCGGCGACGGCCGGGTCGGCGAGGAGGTGACTCAGAACCTGAAGACGATCAAGGCGATCCCGCTGCGGCTAGAGGACGCTCCCGAGCTGGTCGAGGTCAGAGGCGAGATCTACATGGGGCTGGCCCACTTCGCCCGGCTCAACGAGCAGCGGGCCGAGGCGGGCGAGCCCACCTTCGCCAACCCCCGCAACGCCGCCGCCGGCTCAATCCGCCAGCTCGATCCGGAGATCGCCGCGGCCAGGCCGCTCTCGATCTGGTGCTACGGGGTGGGGGCGCGGCGGGGCTGGGGGCCCCAGAGCCACAGCGAGGCGATCGAGTGGCTGCGCAAGCACGGGTTCAAGGTCAACCGGGACGTCGCGGTCCACCGCGGCGTCGACGAGGTCGCGGAGCGCTGCCGCTGGTGGGAGGGCCGCCGCGAGGCGCTCGACTTCGAGATCGACGGGGTCGTGGTCAAGGTCGACGACCGCGGCCTGCAGCGCGAGCTGGGGGTGGCCGGTCGCGAGCCGCGCTGGGCGGTGGCCTGGAAGTTCGCCCCCTCGACCGCCACCACCAAGCTCAACAAGATCGTCTGGAACGTGGGGCGGACCGGGCACCTGCTGCCGTTCGCGATGCTGGAGCCGGTCCACGTCTCCGGGGTCACGGTGAGCACCGCCACCCTGCACAACGAGGAGGACCTCGAGCGCAAGGACGTGCGCGAGGGCGACGAAGTCGTGGTGATGCGGGCGGGCGACGTGATCCCGCAGGTGGTCTCGCCGATCATCCAGCGGCGCAAGAAGGGCGCGCGCAGGGCGAAGCCACCGAAGAAGTGCCCGCTCTGCGGCACCCCCACGGTGAAGCCGGAGGACGGCGTGTTCACGATCTGCCCCAACCGCACGGGTTGCCCCGGCCAGCAGTTCCAGCACGTCAAGCACTTCCGCGGCGCCCTGGAGATCGAGGGGCTGGGGGAGAAGAACGCCTATCGCTTCCTGCAGGAGGGCCTGATCTCCGACGCCGCCGACATCTACGAGCTCACCGCCGAGCGGATCGCCGAGCTGGAGGGGTTCGGGGAAACGTCCGCGGAGAACCTGATCGACGAGATCGAGGCCTCGAAGAAGATGCCGTTCTCGCGCGTGCTCTACGCGCTGGGGATCCCTGGCGTCGGCTTCGTCAACGCCGAGTCGCTGGCCGAGCACTTCGGCGCGATGGACCGCCTGCTGGCCGCCCGGCCCGAGCAGATCGAAGAGGCGGAGGGGATCGGCCCGATCCTCGCCGAGCAGATCCACTCGGAGCTCTCCGAGCAGCGCATCCGGGAGCTGATCGAGCGCCTGCGCAAGGCCGGGCTGCGGATGGAGCTCGACCTCTCCGAGCGCCGCGTCGAGGGTGGGCCGCTGGACGGCAAGACGCTCGTGATCACCGGCACCCTTGAGGAGCTCAGCCGCGAGCAGGCCACCAAGCTGATCCGCCGCGCCGGCGGCAAGGTCGTCAACTCCGTCTCCAAGAAGACCGACTACCTGGTCGCCGGCGACAACCCCGGCTCGAAACTGGCCAAGGCCGAGCAGCTCGACACTGAGATCATCGACGAGAAGGGGTTGCGCAAGCTGCTCGGCTGAGCCCGCGGGGCGAATAACCGTCGGTATGCGACGGTAAGTCGCCCCGCTACGGGGTGACCGAAGGCGTGTAGCGGGCGATCAGGGAGACCATGCGGTCCTGGGCGATCTGGGCGCGGCGCAGGTTCTTGACCTTGTTCTGGAGGATCGAGAAGACGACGAAGCGGTCCGGCGCCACCTCGCAGTAGCCCGACAGCGCGCTGACCCGATCCAGCGTGCCGGTCTTGCCCACGCAGCGGCCGCGCGCGGCCGTCCCGCGCATCCGCTTCGCCAGGGTGCCGGTGCGGCCGGCCACCGCGAGCGAGGTGAGGTAGGCGTAGCGGACCTCATCGTCGGCGGCGAGCATGTGCGCGAGCAGCGCCCCGATCGAGAGCGGCGAGGCGCGATCGGCGCGGCTCAGGCCCGAGCCGTTCTGGGTTCGCAGCCCGCCGCCGACCCGGGCGGCGAACGCCCTGGCCACCCCGGCGCCCGCCTTGGTGGTGCCTCGGCCGCGCACCTCCGCGGCGAGCCGCTTCAGCAGCGTCTCGGCGTAGAAGTTGCTGGAGAAGGTATTGGTTGCCCGGACCAGCGTCGAGATCGGGGGCGAGGGCAGCTCGGCGACCACGTTCGCGGGCGTGACCGGGGCGGGTGCGCGCCCCTTTGCGACCTTCTTGCGCAGAGCCACCCCCCGCTTGCGGAGCATTCCCACCGCGGCCAGCGCGGCGCTTCGGGCCGGGTTGACGGAGCGCCCGCCCTCGAAGGCCAGGCCCGAGAGCCTGCCCAGATAGGCGAAGGGCCGCCCCCGGATCCCCTTGCGCGGGACCTTGCGGCGCTTGTCGAAGATCGACTCGTCGAAGCGGAGCCGCCCGGTGATCTGAGCGAGCCCGTTGGCCCGGGCCAGCGCCGCCAGCCGGGCGAGCCCCCCTCGGCGTAGGCTCGGATCGCCGTCCCCGCGGAGGAACGCGTCGCCCTGGACGACGCCCCCCAGCATCCCGCCGGGGGCGAGCAGCGAGGTCTCGAAGGTCTCGGCGGGCCCGAACTGGTCGAGCACCGCGGCGGTGGTGAACAGCTTCATGTTGGAGGCGATCTGCCGCGGCCGGGCCGCGGCGCGGGAGAAGAGAACGGTGCCGGCGACGGGGTCGCTGACGAAGGCGCCCGCCGCGCCCCCGCCGCGGCGCAGCTCACGGGCCAGCGCGGCCCGCAGCTGCGGCGCCGCGATCGAGCTCCGGGCCGTAGGTCCGGCGGACGGCGTCTTGAAGGCCCGGTCGGGAGCGGCGGCGGTGGCGCCGGGGACCCCCGCCAGCAGGAGGGAGAGGGCGGCGAGCAGGGTCGCAGCCGGGGCGAGGAGCCCTCGGTGGGCGGCGGCGGGCGGCATCTCTGGTTGGACAAACAAGCGCGGCGCCGCAGGGTAGCGGTGGGATAATCGCCCGCTCATGAGCAAGGTCGTGCCGATCGACGGCGGCGATGGAAGGCCGCGAGCAGCGCGGGTCAGGCGCCGCATCCGCCGGGGCGGCGACAAGACCGCGCTCGTGCTGGGCGGCGGAGGGTTCACCGGCGGGGTCTATGAGATCGGCGCCCTGAGGGCCCTCGACCTGCTTGCGGTCAATACCACCGTCAACGACTTCGACGTGTACGTCGGCACCAGCGCCGGCTCCTTCGTCGCCAGCATGACCGCCAACGGCGTCACGCCCGAGGAGATGATGCGGGTGCTGAACAAGGCGCTGCCCTCGCCGATCGCGGATCCGAAGCTGCGGACCCTGCTGCGCCCGAACTACCGGGCCTTCGCCAGCCGCCTGGCGCTGCTGCCGCTGCGCGTCGTGGGCACCCTGCGGCACCTGGCCCGCAACATGGGCGAGGTCTCCATGGTCGACGTGGTGATGGGCATCGCCGAGGGTCTGCCGACCGGCATCTACAACAACCGCGGTCTGGACCGCTACATGGCCGAGGTGCTGGCCGACCCCGACCGCAGCAACGACTTCCGCGAGGTCGAGGCCCAGCTGATGCTGACCGCCACCGACGTCGACACCTGCGAGCGGTTGGTGCTGGGAACCGGCGAGTGGTCGGACGTGCCGATCTCCACGGCCGTCGCCGCCTCCACGGCGCTGCCCATGGTCTACGAGCCGGTCGAGCTCCGAGGCCGGCACCTGATGGACGGCGGCATCGCCTCAACCACCAACGTGGACGTCGCCGTCGACGCCGGGGCCAAGTTCATCGTCGTTGTCAACCCGCTGGTCCCCTACGTCAACGACTTCAAGACCAAGATCCCGACCATGTTCGGCTCGCGGGTGCGGCGCGTCGCCGACATGGGCCTACCGGGGATCGGCAACCAGGCCTTCCGCCTGATGGCGCACGCCCGCCTCCGTCTGGCCGTGGAGTCGTGGCGCGAGCGCTTCCCCGACGTGGACATCATCCTGATCGAGCCCGAGCCCGACGACGAGCTGATGTTCGGGACCTCGATCCTCGACTACTCGGCGCGGCTGAAGATCGCCAGGCACGGCTTCGAGTCGGTCACCCACAAGCTCGCCCGCGACTATCGCCGCTACAAGGAGGTCGCCGCCCGCCACGGCATCGAGATCTCCGCGCGGCGGGTGCGCAAGGTCCTGGACAGCGTCGGTGAGGAGGATGAGCGGGAGATGTCGGCCTGGCGGCGCGTCCTCGAGCAGACCACCGGCGCGCTGCTGCGCCAGTCCGACCAGGCTGAGCAGGCAGGGTCGGAGCGGTCCTAGCCCGAGCCATGTCCGGGGACGGGCTGGAGGTCATGAAGGCTGCCTGGAACGCGTGGGAGCGCGGCGGGCTCAGCGCATTCTCCGAGTACTGGGCGGACGACATCGAGTGGCACGCCATCGGCGGCCAATGGAGAGGCAAGGACGCTGGGCGCGCCTACCTGCAAGGCCTCATCGAGGTGTTCGAGGAGCTCAAGCCTGAGCCGATTGAGCTGATCGAAGTGGACCACGAGCGGGTCATCACCCTGGTGCGATATGGCGGTCGCGAGAGGCGAAGCGGCGCGGAGGTGCCGCCTGAGTACTTCGCGGTCATCAATCGGATCCGCGACGGCAAGATCATCAGAGGACGCGAATATGCGACCCGAGAGGAGGCGGTCAAGGCAGCGGGGATGTCGGAATAGGCCTCGATTGAGGATTTGAGGCCGTCATAGGGGCCCTAACTCCTCAAACTTCGGCTCAGGCGCGGGCCGCGTTCGCGCCGACGCCGGCGGCGAGGGCCATGATCGAGACCTGGGGGTTGACGCCGGGGCAGCTCGGCAGGATCGAAGCGTCGGCCACCCAGACGCCGGAGACGCCGCGGAGGGCTCCGTCCGGGCCGACCGGGTGGCGAGCGGGGTCGCTTCCCGCTGCGGCGGTCCCGGAGGGGTGGAAGGCGGCGAGCCGCAGCTTGCGCACGTCGACGCGGTCGAGCTCTCGCTCGAGCCCGTCTGTGTCGGTGGCGGGCCCGGCGCCGCCGCCGAGCTCGACGCGCTCGGCACCGGCGGCGAGCAGCACACGGCCGGCCGCCCGCAGGGCGAAGCGCAGCTTGTGCCGGCTCGATCGGGTCAGCCGGTAGAGGATCAGGGGACGGCGGGCGCCGATCACCCTGCCCGAGGGCGGGTCGGCGATCATCGCGCCCATCACCGCGGTGTGGTCGGCTCGGCGGAGCCTTTGGACGAGCGCCTCCCCGTAGCCCGGCGTCGCCACCGCGCCCATTCCGGGCGGGCTGCCCGTGGCCTCCAGCAGCACCCCCTCGCGCAGGTGGTGCTCCTCGATCCCGACGCTCTGCAGCACGCCGCGCCAGGCGTGCACCGGCTCCGCGAACGTTCCCGAGACCCCCAGCGCCGGGTGGATGGAGAGCCCGTAGCCGAGCCGCCGGTGCCGGGCCAGGCCGCTGCGGCGAAGCAGTGGCGGGGTCTCGGTCGCCCCGGCCGCGACGACCACCAGCGGGGATCGGATCTCGACCGCCGAGCCGTCGGGCCGGCGCGCGCGCACCCCCGTGGCGCGGCCCCGCTCGCTCAGCACCCGGTCGACCCGGAGGCCGGAGGCGATCGTGGCGCCCGCCGCGCAGGCGTCGGGCAGGGCGTTGAGGTGCACGCCGTTCTTGGCGTTGTTGGGGCAGCCGATCGCGCACTGGCAGGCGCCGCGGCAGCCGGGAGCGTTGCGGTTAAGGGGCCCGGCCTCCCAGCCGAGTGCCTCGGCGCCGGCCAGCGCCAGCCGCGCATTGCGACCCAAGACCTGATTTGGCGCGGGGGCCACCGAGATGGTCCGCTCGACTTCGTCCAGCCGCTGCGACAGCCCCTCGGGCTCCGCCAGGCGTAGGCCGTAATCGCGGTGCCAGCGCTCCTGGACGTGCGCCGGGGGCCGGTAGCAGGTGCCGGAGTTGATCACGGTGGTCCCGCCGATCGCCCGGCCGATCGGAAGCGTCACCGGCGGCGATCCGATCGCGACCGTGGCCCCGCCATCCCGGTAGAGCGAGCCGAAGCGCTCGACCGGATCGGCTGACCGGATCCGCTCCACTCCCCACCGCTCGCCCTCCTCGACGATCAGCGTCTCCAATCCGGCCCGGACGAGCTCGCGGGCTGCGAAGGCGCCGCCGGCGCCGGAGCCGATCACGATCGCATCACAGGAGGCGCGATCGCCCCAGCTCGCGCCGGGCACGATGCGGAGCTCGGCGTCGGGCCGGCCTGGGTCGTGGGCGTTGGCGACGCCCTCGATCTCCTCCGCGTAGGCGTCCGCGCCCCAGGCGAGCAGGATCAGCGCCTTCAGCGGCTCAGTCAGGGCGGCCCCGGCCGGGCCGAGCGAGCTGAGCTCGGCCAACAGCTCCGAGCGGCGCGAGGGCTCGAGCCCGCCCAGCGTGGCACGGTGGCGAATCAGCGCCGCCGTCTCGATCGCCAGCAGCCCGGCGGTCACCCCGGCCCGCGAGGTACCGGGCATACGCCGCAGGAGCCGCCGGCTCGCCCGCGCGACGCGCTCGGGCGCCGGGCCCTCGAGCTCGGGTGGCAGCAACGCCGCCGCCAGGTCGACCAGCATCCGTTCCGCTCTCCCCGCGTCCCGCACGATCGGGAGCGATACTACGCACCGATGAGCTTCGTCATCGATCCGCCGCTGCTGGTCGCCGCGGGCGCCGCGATCGAGCGCTACACCGACGACGAGC
>CAYZPZ010000051.1:0-11379 GCA_964480205.1 uncultured Conexibacteraceae bacterium | reverse complement strand
GGCCTGATCTTGGTGGCTTCCGGAAGTCCTGTCGGCTCCAATGCCTGGGGCAGCGATATCGATGGCAGCGATATCGATAAGGAGTGGCCGCAGTGGCGAGGTCCCAATGGATCCGGCGCCGCCGAGGAAGCCAATCCACCCACTTCATGGAGTGAGAGCGAAAACATACGCTGGAAGGCGGATGTGCCGGGAATCGGCGGCAGTACCGCGATCGTGTTGGGTGACCGCGTTTTCGTCAGCGCGGCCGTCAAAACGGATCGGGTTGCCGAAGGCGAAGGTTCGTCCGAGGAGGGCTCCAACGATCAGACTCAGCGGCGCATCGAGCGTCCTCAGAGACCGCGGTGCTGAACGCCAACTACCTGTTGGCGAGGCTGGCGGAGGGCCGTGCCGGCCGCTACCTGCCCGTCGCCTTCGACCGCCGGTGCATGCACGAGTTCGTGCTCTCAGGGGCGCCGGCCAGACGGGAGCTCGGGGTGAAGACGCTCGACATCGCCAAGCGCCTTCTCGACTTCGGCTTCCACCCGCCCACGGTCTACTTCCCGCTGCTGGTGGACGAGGCGCTGATGGTGGAGCCGACCGAGACCGAGACGCGCGAGACGCTCGACGGCTTCGCCGAAGCCCTCGATCAGATCCTCGCCGAGGCCGAGGAGGACCCGGCGATCGCCCAGAGCGCCCCCTACACGACGCCGGTCCGGCGCCTGGACGAAGTCGCCGCGAATCGCCATCCGGTGGTTCGCCAGCCGACCGGCGACGCGAGCTAGTCGAGGGCGCGCAGGGTCCCCGCCGGCTGGGAGGCGAGCGAGGAGGCCCGGCGACCGTGGCGGCGCAGCCGGGAGAGCGGTCCGGGACGGCGGGCACCGCGAAGCTGCGCGGCGCGCGCGGAGAGCAGCTTGACCAGCCCGGCGCTGGGGCGGAAGGGGTCGGCGATCGCCTCGCCTCGCTCGATCGAGACCGCGGCGACGAGCTCCTCGCCCATCAGGGCGACCAGTAGCTCGCCCCGCGGCAGCTCGGCGCTGTCGAGCTGGGCGAGCCGGCGCAGCGCCTTACCCTCGTCGGGGTGGGCGGGCCTGATCGTGATCGGCGGTGCGGGCGTATTGTTGCGTGTGTAGTACATACTTATCCCCAGACGGTTGCGGCAAATGGACGATTGGCGTACACTTACCCCTCAATCTACCGAACCCAGCCGGAGCGTGTATGTCTTACAAATCTGCATTGACTGACCTTGAGCGGGGCGGCGAGCAGTCGCTCACCGGCCAGATCGTGTCCGCTTTCGAGGCCGCGATCTCATCGGGAGAGCTCGCCCCGGGCCAGAAGCTGCCGCCGACCCGCGAGCTCGCCGAGACCGCCGGCGTCAACCATCTCACCGCGGTCCGCGCCTACAAGCGGCTGCGCGAGCTGGGTCTGGTCACCTCCCAGGTCGGCCGCGGCACCTTCGTTCGCGACTCCGCGCCCGCCGCCTTTCCCGGGGCCGATCAGGGGGACGGGACCGATTGGCAGAGCTATGTGCTGCCGCCGATCGCCGAGAGCCACGGCGACCGGGTGATGGCGGAGATGTATCGCCACTCCCAGGCGCGGGGGCTGATCCCGCTCTCGGTCGGCTATCCCTCCGCGGAGCTGTTCCCCTTCGAGGCGATCCGCCGGGGCCTCGCCGACGCGCTTCAGGGAGAGGACAGCCGCGCCCTCCAGTACACCGACATCGCGGGGCTCCCCGATCTGGTCGAGCAGCTCGCGGCGCTGTCGGAGCTGCGGGGCGCGGCGGAGGATCCGAGCGACATCGTCGTCACAACCGGCGCGCGGCAGGGGCTGACCCTGGCGGCTCGCGCGGTGCTGCGCCCCGGCGACGCGGTCGCCTGCGAGGCGCCCACCTTCATGGGCGTGCTGGAGTCGGTGCGCCTGATGGGGACCCGGGTGCTGCCGGTGCCCATGGACGAGCAGGGCCTGGACCTGGACGCGCTCGAGTCGCTGCTCGGCCGCGAACGGATCCGCTTCCTGGCGGTGCAGACGCGCTGCCACAACCCGACCGGCGCCGACCTCTCGCCCGCGCGCCGCGCCCGCCTGCTGGAGCTGGCTCGCCGCCACGGCTTCTTCATCCTCGAGGACGGCGTCTACGGCGATCTGCGCTTCGAGGGAGACGATCCGGGCCCGCTTCGGGGCGAGTCCCGCGGGCACGTGATCTACATCGACTCGCTCTCGAAGACGGTCGGGGGCGGGCTGAGGATCGGCTGGATCGCCGCCAGCGGCCCCGTTCGCGACCGGATCCTGTATGAGAAGCGCGCCGACGACATGCACAGCGCCACGCTCACGCAGCTCGCGATGGCCCGCTTCCTCGCCGCCGGTCAGTATCCGGGCCACATCGAGCGCGCGCGCGACTTCTACCGCGAGCGGCGCGACGCGCTGCTGGAGGCGAGCGCGAAGCATCTGCGGGGTCTGGCGGAACCGGTGACCGAGCCCACGGGCGGGGGCCACCTCTGGCTCACCCTGGAGCTGCCGCTCGACGAGAGCGAGCTGATGACCGAGGCGGTACGCAACGGGGTCACCTTCGTACCGGGGGCGGCGATGCTGCCTGAGGCGTCGCATCTGACCCATCTGCGGCTCTCCTTCGGCTTCCTCGACCCCGACAAGCTGGCCGAGGGCACCAAGCGCCTCGGTCGAGCGATTCGCTCACTCGCCAAGCGCCCGCGGGTCAGCGAGGCGCTCCCAATCGCCTGATCAGCCCGGCTCGGGGGGCTCGGGCAGGCGCTGGCGCTGCTTCAGCACCAGCTCGAACAGGTCGCCGTGCTTCTCGATCCGCTTGAGGACGTCCCTGGCCTCGAAGGTTAGGCGCTCGGGCTTGCCCGACCGCTTCGCGGAGGAGACCTCGTCCCATTCCAGCGGCGTCGAGACCGTGGGGCGCTCCTTGGCTCGCAGCGAGTAGACGGCCACGGTGGTCTTGGTGGGGTGGTTCTGCGACCAGTCGACCAGCACCTTGCCCTTGCGGATCTTCTTGGTCATCTTCGAGACCACCTCCTTCGGGTGGCGCTTCTCGAGCAGCAACGCGACCGCGTGGGCGAAGGGGCGCGTCCGCTCGTAGGTCAGGCCCGAGTTGAGCGGCACGTACACCTGCAACCCCTTCGAGCCCGAGGTCTTCGGGTAGCAGTCGAGGCCCAGATCGGAGAACAGATCGCGCAACCGCAGCGCGATCCGGCAGCAGTCGATCACGTCGGCGGGCGGCCCGGGATCGAGGTCGAAGGCGACGACCGTGGGGCGCTGCACGTTGGAGGCCCTGGCGAGGGACGGGTGCAGCTCCAGCGCGGCGAGCTGCGCCAGCCAGGTCAGCGTGGCTAGGTTGTCGCACAGGCAGAAGGGGATCTTCCCCACCCGATCGGAGAGCACCGTCGCGGTCTTCACCCAGTCGGGACGGTGATCGGGGCAGCGCTTCTCGTAGAAGTTGAAACCATCGACCCCGTCGGGGAAGCGCTTCAGGGTCAGCGGGCGGCCCTTCAGGTGGGGCAGCATCGCCTCGGCGACACGCGCGTAGTAGTCGATCACCTCGGCCTTGGTGAAACCGGCCTTCGGGTACAGCACCTTGTCGAGATTGGTCAGCGACAGCTTGCGCCGGCCGACCGTGACTTCCTTGCTCTTCGAGGCCAGTGCCTGGCCCTACTTGCTGCCGGCCTTCGCCTTCTTTGACCCGGCGGCGGTTTTTGTGGTCGCCGATGATCGGCTCTTGCTCTTGCGGCCGTTGGAGCTGGCGCTGGAGGACTTGGAGCGGCCCGACGACTTCGACTTCGACTTCGACTTGGGCTTTGCCTTGGTCTTCGCGCCGTCGCCCTTACCGTCGGCGGCCTCCTCGCCGCGCACGGCGGACAGGCTCTCCTCGAGCGCGGCCATCAGGTCGGGCGCCTTGGTCGGCTCGGGCTCCTCGGTCGGCGCGGCGACCACCTCCTTGCCCTCGGCCTTGCGCTCCAGCATCGCCAGCAGCTCCTCGCGGTACTGGTCCTGATAGCGCTCGGCCTCGAAGTCGGTGGACAGCGACTCGATCAGCTGCTTGGCCATCTCCAGCTCGCGCTTCTCCGGCTTGCCGGGCTTCTCCTCGGCGAACAGGTCCCCGTCGAGGTCCTCGGGCGAGGTGACCTCGTCGTGGAAGCGCATGGTCGCCATGGTCAGCACCCCGTCCATCGGGCGGATCGCCGCGAGGTGCTCCTTGTTGCGCAGCACGAAGCGGGCGATCGCCACCTTGCGCGAGTCGGTCATCGCCTTGGTCAGCAGCGAGTAGGCCTTGGCCGCGCCCTTGTCGGGCCCGAGGTAGTAGGGCTGCTCGAAGTAGATCGGGTCGATGTCATCGAGATCGACGAAGTCCTGGATCTCGATCGCGCGGGTCTTCTTCGGGTCGAGCTCGGCGAGCTCTTCGCGGGTGATCGTGACGTACTGGTCGGGGGCGAACTCGTAGCCCTTGACGATGTCGTCGTAGGAGACCTCCTTGCCGTCGGCCTCCGCCACGCGCTTGTGCCGGACCCGAGAGCCGTCGGAGGAGCGCAGCTCCTTGAAGCGGATCGTCTGCCTGGAGACGGCGCTGTACAGCTTCACGGGCACGTTCAGCAGCCCGAAGCTGATCGATCCGCTCCAGATAGCTCTAGCCATGGGACATCACCAATGTGGACCGCGCTTTCATCGCAAACTCATCGTTGATTCGACGTCTCTGAGGTTACCCCTGGAGGAAGGTCGGCAATCGGGCGGGGGATTGCGCCCGCTTCGCCATCAAACGGGTCGCCCTCGGCTTCCCCTGCGGCCGACCTCGCACCTGCGTCACCCCTCGCGCACGACCTCACGCGGGTCCTTGTCCTTCGGGTCGCGCATCCCCTTGAAGGCGGGCTGGCGCAAGGTCCCCTCCCGCGTGAATTCGGTCCAGGAGACCTCGCAGACCAGCTCCGGCTCGCACCAGACCGCCAGCTTCGCCTTCGGGCCGCGCGGGGCTCCACGGTCGAAGGGGCTGTCCGGGCGCCGACGCTTCGCCAGCTCGGCCGTGAGCAGGTCGAGGTCGGCCTCCCTCAGGCCCGAGCCGACGCCGCCGGCGAAGACGAGTTCCTGGCGCTCGCCTCTGCCGAGCTCCGAGGCGCGCTTGTCGTAATAGCCAACCAGCAGCGAGCCGACCCGCTCGGCTCGCTTGCCCTCGCCGGGGATGTGACCGCCGATCACGAACTCCTGGCGGCGCCAGACCCGAGCCTTGGTCCACTCGGCTGTTCGCTTACCGGGCCGGTAGGGGCTGCCGCAGCGCTTGGCGAGGATCCCCTCCAGTCCCTGGCGGCGGGCGGCCTCGAGCAGCTCGGAGCCGCCGCCGAGGCGATGCCGAGGGGTGCGCCAGCGCGGGCCCTCCAGCCCCAGTCCGAGCAGCAGCTCCCGCCTGTCGGTGTAGGGGAGGTCGCGCACGCAGCGGCCGTCGAGGTGGAGCAGGTCGAAGATCACGTAGTCGACGGGCGTCTGCTTGGCGCGGGCCTTGACCGCCGCCGCCGAGGCCAGCCCCATCCGACGCTGCAGAAGCTGGAAGCTGGCGTGACCGCGCTCGTCGAGCACGACCACCTCGCCGTCCAGCACCGCGGCACGATCGGTCAGCTGCTCCGTGATCGGAGCCAGTTCCGGATAGCGGGGGGTGACGTCCTCGAGGCGACGGCTCTGCATGCGCCAAGAGCCGCGGTCGGCGAAGGCGAGCGCCCGGATCCCGTCCCACTTCACCTCGTAGGCCCAGCCCTCGTCGGAGCCGTCGGGCAGTGGGCCGCTGCGGGCGAGCATCGGCTCCAGCCGCTCCGGGATGGCCTCGGCCGGGGCCGCCTCGAGCTTGGATGCCTGCGATCTCGCCACCCCTCGATTATCCAGTCGGGTGGGCCCCGGATAATCGGGCCGTGCTCTTCGAGCTCGAGCAGGTCACCTATTCCAGAGCCGGCGCGGCGGTGCTGCGCGAGGTGAACGCCAGGCTCCCGGTCGGAGCGAGCTGCATCACGGGCCCCTCCGGCAGCGGCAAGTCGACGCTGCTCAGGCTCCTCAACAGGCTCGCTGATCCCCAGCGCGGCACGGTTCGATACGAGGGAGCCGATGTCCGGGAGCTGGACGTCCTCCCCTTGAGGCGCGAGGTCAGCCTCGTACCCCAGCTACCCGCCCTGATCGAGGGCAGCGTGCACGACAACGTCAGCTACGGCGCCCGCCTGGCCGGGCGCAGCTACGACGCCCGCCGCTGCCTCGGGCTCGCCGGGCTGGATCCGGGATTCGCCGGGCGGGACGCGTCGCAGCTCTCGGTCGGCGAGCAGCAGCGGGTGATGCTGGCCCGCGCCCTGGCGCTGGAGCCGCGCGTGCTGCTGCTCGACGAGCCGACCTCGGCGCTGGACGAGGCGGCCCGCGATGCGGTGGAGGCGACCCTGGGGCGGCTGCGCGAGCGCACCGCGATCTCGCTGGTGCTCGTCACGCACGACCCCGACCAGGCCCGGCGGTTGGCCGATTATGTGGTGCGGATCGATCGCGGCGCGGTCACCGCCCAGGGGCCGGCAGAGGAGGTGCTCGCGGCATGACCTCCTCGATCCAGGTCAGCCTGGTCGAGGTCGCGGCCGCGCTGGTGCTGGTGGCGATCGCGGTCCTCGCCTCGCGCTGGCGCAAGGCCGGCCTGGAGGGGGACATCGGCGTGGCGGTGGCGCGCTCCTTCGTGCAGTTGACCGCGATCGGCTACGTCATCGACCTGATCTTCGAGGTGGACAGCGCGGCGCTGGTGATCGCGCTGCTGGCGGTGATGGTCGCCTTCGGTGCGCTCACCGCCCGCGGTCGCGCGGAGCGGGTGCCGGGGGCGCTGGTGCCGCTGCTGATCGCCCTGTCCGTGGCCGCGGTCACCACGCTCGGCCTGGTGCTCGCGCTGGGGATCATCGAGGCGGAGCCGCGCTATGTCGTTCCCGTCGGAGGGATGGTGATCGGCAACGCGATGACCGCGGCGGCGGTGGCGCTCAATCGGCTGGGCCAGGACGTCACCGACCGCGCCCGGGAACTCGAGGCGGCGCTGGCGCTGGGAGCGAGCGCCACCGAGGCTGTCAACCCGCTGGCTCGGCGCAGCCTGCGCTCGGGGATGATCACCCTGATCGACTCCACCAAGACCACCGGGCTGATCTTCTTCCCCGGGACCATGGTGGGGATGCTGCTGGCGGGGGCGGATCCGATCGACGCGGTGCGCCTTCAGCTGATCCTGCTCTATGCCCTGCTCGGCTCGGTGGCGATCGCCGCGCTCACGGCGACGACCCTGGCCCGCCGCAACTTCTTCACCGCGGCGCACCAGCTGCGCGAGCCGCCGTCTCCGTGAGCGACCGCGCCGGTTCGAGCGGCGGCCTTCCTTCATAGACTGCCTCCGGGTGAGCGACTTGACCGCGGACCGGCGCAACACCCTGACGGTAATCGCGACGATCCTCGGATCGACGATCGTCTTCCTCGACGCCACCGTCGTCCAGGTCGCGCTTCCAGCTCTCTCCCGCGACCTCGATACCGGACTCGCCGACCAGCAATGGGTCGTGGAGGCCTATCTGCTGGCGCTGGTCGCGCTTCTGCTGGTGGGCGGGTCCCTGGGCGACCAGTTCGGCCGCAGGCGCATGTTCATCATCGGCCTGATCGGTTTCGGCGCCACCTCGATCCTCTGCGCGCTGGCCCCCACCAGCGAGCTGCTGATCGGCGCTCGAGCCCTGCAGGGCTTCGCGGGGGCGCTGCTGGTGCCGGGCTCCCTGGCCATCATCGCCTCCACCTTCCGCGGCGCCGAGCGCGGCAAGGCTGTGGGGACCTGGACCGCCTGGACGGGGATCGCCACCGTGATCGGCCCGGCCGGCGGAGGCCTGCTGGTGGACGAGCTCTCGTGGCGATGGATCTTCTGGGTCAACGTGCCGCTGGTGGTCGGCACCGTCGCGCTGACGCTCTACGCGGTGCGGGAGAGCCGCGATCCCGAGGCGACCCGAGTGATCGACTGGGTGGGGATCCTGCTCTCGGCGATCGGCTTCGGCGGGCCGACCTTCGCGCTGATCGAGCAGCCCCGCTACGGCTGGGGCGAGCCGCAGGTGGCGATTCCGCTCGTCGTCGGGCTCGCCTCTCTCGCCGGGTTCGTCGCCTGGGAGATGCGCTACCGCCACGCGATGATGGACACGGGGCTGTTCCGGATCAGGAACTTCTCGGTGACCAACGGAGCGACGGTGCTGGTCTACGGCGGCCTCTACGGCGGCTTCTTCTTCATCACGATCTTCCTGCAGCAGACCGCCGGCTACAGCGCTCTGGAGGCGGGCCTGGCTACCACGCCGATGTCGGTGATGCTGTTCGTGCTCTCGCCCTGGTTCGGCAAGCTCGCCTCGGGGGTGGGGCCGAGGCTGCCGATGTCGCTCGGGCCGGTGGTGGCGGGGATCGGGATGCTGCTGCTGATTCGCGTCGATGGCGACGCGCCCTATCTGACCCAGGTGTTGCCGGGCGTCTTCGTCTTCGCGCTGGGCCTGTCGGCGACGGTGGCGCCCCTGACGGCGACCGTGCTCGACTCCGTGGCCGAGGGTCGCACCGGGATCGCGTCGGGGATCAACAACGGCGTCTCCCGGGTGGCCGGCCTGCTCGCGATCGCGGCGATCGGCGCCGTGATCTCGGCGCAGTTCGCCTCGGCTCTGGACGACCGCCTCAGCGGGATCCCGCTCGATCAGCAGGGGCAGCGCGCCGTCGAGGCGGCCAAGGAGAAGCCGCTCGGGGCGCCGAGCACGGCTGGGGTTGAGCCGGGCGAGGCCGAGCGCGTGGCCGGCGCAATCACCGAGGCATCCGAGGTGGGCTTCCACGTCGGCATGGGAATCGCGGGCGGACTGATGATCCTGGGCGGCCTGGTCGCCGCCGTCGGCATACAGAACCCCGGTCGCCGCGAGGTGGAGCCGCCGCGAGCGGCGACCGCGGTGGACTGCGGGCACTGCCCCACCGAGGGGGAGGCCCGGCCCGCTCGCGAGCCGGCCGCCGCCTAGGCCGCGCGACCGCCGGCCTTCGGTACCACGGTCCCTGCAGGTAGCGCGGCGGCCTGCTTCTTATAGTCCCCGCGATGCGGATCTTCAGCGGCATCCAGCCCACCGGGCGCAAGCACCTCGGCAACTACATCGGGGCGATCCGCCAGTACGTGGAAGGTCAGGATCGCGGCACCCCCGCGATCTACTGCATCGTCGACCTGCACGCGATCAGCGTCGCCTGGGATCCGGCCGCGCTCCGCTCCAACCTCTACGACACGGCGGCGTTGCTGATCGCGGCCGGGCTCGACCCCGAGCGCTGCATCCTCTTTCGCCAGTCTGACGTGCGCGAGCACACCGAGCTCACCTGGTACCTGTCGGCACTCACCGCCCACGGCGATCTCAACCGCATGCATCAGTTCAAGGAGAAGTCCGCCCGCCAGCGCGAGCTGGTCTCGGCGGCGCTCTTCTTCTACCCGGTGCTGCAGGCCGCCGACGTGCTCGCCTACAAAGCCGGCGAGGTGCCCGTGGGCGAGGACCAGCGCCAGCACATCGAGCTGATGCGCGAGATCGCTCGTCGCTTCAACGAGCGCTTCGGCGAGATTCTGGTCGAGCCCGGGCACCGCATCCCCGAGGTGGGCGCCCGGATCATGGACCTGCAGGAGCCCGCCAACAAGATGGCCACCACCGGCGGCACCCAGCAGGGCACCGTCTACGTGCTCGACGAGCCTGCGACGATCACCAAGAAGGTGCGAAGCGCGGTCACCGACTCCGGCACCGAGGTGCGAAGGGGGGAGGGCAAGGAGGGAATCGCGAACCTGATCGAGATCCTCTCGGTCGCTCGCGGGGTGGCCCCCGAGGGGATCGAGAGCGAGTTCTCCGATTCCGGCTACGGCGACTTCAAGTCCGCCGTGGCCGAAGCTGTAGTCGGGTTCCTGGCCCCGGTGCGTGAGCGATACGAGCAGCTGCGGCCGGATGAGGATGAGCTGGAAAGGACGCTCGCCGCCGGCGCCGACAAGGCCCGCGAGCTGGCGGCGGGGACCCTGGCCGAGGTCCGTGCGGCGATGGGAATCGGCCCAGGCTGAGGGTCAGAACGACGCGTCCCAAGCCGCCGTCGGCAGCCGCCGTGCCCTCTAAGCTCGCGGCGTGACTTCGGTCTCCGAGCTGGAGCTGGACCTGGAGGTCTTCCAGGGGCCGTTCGACCTGCTGCTCGCGGTGCTGCTGCGCGAGGAGATCAGCCTCGCCGAGGTCGAACTCGGCGAGATCGTGATCGCCTACATCGACTACCTGGAGGAGGCCGGGGAGCTCGACCTGGAGGCGGTGACCGAGTTCCTGGTGCTGATCGCCGCCCTGCTGGAGCTGAAGTCCCGGCTGCTCCTGCCCGGCCCCGACGAGGAGCTGGAGCTCGGCCCCGAGGAGGCCGCCGACGAGCTGCTGGCGCGGATGCTCGAGTACCGCCGCTACCACGAGGCGGCGGGCGCGCTGCAGAGGATCTTCGAGCGGGAGTCCGGCACGCTGTATCGCTCGGCCAGGCCTCCAGCCGAGCTGCGCCGTGCGGCGGTCGAGGCCGCGGTCCAGGTCTATGAGCCCGACCGGCTCGGGTCGGCGCTCGGCGACCTGCTGACGCTGCCCCCGCCCCCGGACACCCGCCACATCCGCAGCACGGTTTCGCTGCAGCGGCGGCTGGTCGTGCTGCGTGACGCGCTCGGCAAGGGCAAGCCGATCGACTTCGACGAGGTGTTCGGGCGCGAGGACCGCTTCACCCAGGCGGTGACCCTGTTCGCGCTGCTCGAGCTGCACCGCCGCGGCGAGGCCACCTGGACCCAGAAGCAGACCTTCGGCCCGATCGAGGTGCGGAGCGAGTGAGCGAGTCGGCGCTGCAGTCGACGGTCGAGGCACTTCTCTTCCTTTCGCCCGAGCCGGTCTCGGCCGGGGAGCTGGCCTCGGCGATCGAGGTCGACGAGGAGGCGGTCGGCGAGGCGCTCGAGGAGCTGGGTCGCGCGCTGGAAAGCGACGACCGCGGGGTGCGGCTGGGTCGCGTGGCCGGCGGCTACGCGCTGGCGGCCGTTGGGGACGCCGAGGACGCCGCCCGGCGCCTGCTGGCCAAGCCGCGGACTCCGCCGCTGACCCAGGCCCAGGCCGAGGTCCTGGCCATCGTCGCCTACCTACAGCCCGTTTCTCGGCCGGAGATCGCGCGGATCCGCGGCGTCTCCTCTGACTCGGCGGTCTCCAGCCTGACCGAGCGAGGGCTGATCGAGGAGCGAGGCCGCAGCCGCTTCGGCGCGGTCACCTACGCGACCACCATCCTGTTCGAGAAGCTGTTCGGCCTCTCCGGCCTGGACGCGCTGCCGGATCCCTCACAGTTCGACCCCACCCCCGAAGACGAGCGCGAGCTGCGAGAGCGCCTGCTGAAGGCGGGCGAGCAGCG
>CAYZPZ010000050.1:0-11399 GCA_964480205.1 uncultured Conexibacteraceae bacterium | reverse complement strand
CGACCTCGACGCGGTCTTCGCCTACCTCGACCGTCACGTCTTGTTCAAGCTCCACTGGGGCGGGCGCGGCAAGAAGGGCGAGGAGTGGCGGCGGATCGTCGAGGGCCACGAGGGCGAGGAGGGATTCGCCCCGAAGCTGGAGCGGATGTGGCGCGAGCAGGACTACCTGCATCCACGGACGCGGCTCGGCTACTTCCCCTGCGCCGCCGACGGCAACGAGCTGATCGTCTTCGATCCGGAGGATCCAGAGCGCGAGCTGGAGCGGCTTGTCTTCCCCCGCCAGCCCAAGCACGACCGGATCTGCCTCACCGACTTCTACCGTCCCCTGGGAGAGCTCGGCCCGGGCGAGCGCGACGTGGTCGCGATCCAGGGAGTCACCGTCGGCCCAGAGGTGACCGAGGTGATCAACCGCCTCGAGGCCGAGGGCGAGTTCTCCGAGCAGCTGTTCACCCATGGGCTCGGGGTGCAGGCGGCCGAGGGCCTGGCCGAGTGGCTGCACGCCGAGGTGCGGCGGGATCTTGGGATCGACCTGGATCAGGGCCGCCGCTATTCCTGGGGCTACCCCGCCTGCCCCGACCAGTCCGAGCACATCAAGGTCTGGAACCTGCTCGATTTGGAGAGGATCGGGATGACGCTCTCGGACGGGTTCGCCGTGATGCCCGAGCAGTCGACGGTGGCGATCATCGCCCACCACCCCCAGGCGGTGTACTTCGGCATGAAGTCGGGGTTCATCCCCAAGCGCAAGGCCCCCGACGAGCTGATCGCTGGCACCGAGCGCGGCGGCGAGCTGCCGCCCGAGGCCGATCCCGCCGACGGCGTGGTCGAAGAGGAGGCCGTCGAGCAGCCCGAGCCCGCGGCGCGCTGATCCGGCGATCAGCCGTCGACGGGCTCCCAGACGAACAGCGGTGTTTCGCGTTGCGCGAGCCGCCTGGAGGTGGAGATCATCGGCACCCGCGCGATGAGCTTGCGCCACAGAAGCTCCGCCTCCGCCCCGCTCGCCTCCCGGGCCCGGACCTCCGTGCGGTGCCCGTCCACCTCGATCCAGGCCGTGGGGTCGGCGCGCAGGTTCCGCGCCCAGGCGGGGTCCCGGTCGCTGCCCAGGTTGAGGGCGGCGCTGGCGACGGTATCGCAGTGGCGGACGTAGGCGACGGCCGTCGAGCGCGCCCGGCCCGAGCGGCGACCGATCGTGGTCAGCGAGAGCACCGGCTGACCGCCCGCCAAGACCGTCGAGCGCCGGATCCGCCCGCGCGCCGCGCGCAGCAGGGCGGCGTGAACCCTTCCGACCTGGGGCTGGATCCGGCGAAACCGTGTCAGAAACCGAGCGAATCTGGCGAGGGAAGCGTCCACCGGGGCTCCTATCCTTGGGAGGGTCTCAAGAGAGAGAACACCCTAGTCATTTCTTGAGAGCCTGTCAACAGCGATGCCACAAACGCGCCCGAAGATCAGCCGCGATCAGAAACTCGACGAGATCCTCGCCTCGGCGGAGGCGCGGCTGCGCGAGGGCGGCTACGAGGCCCTCTCCGTGGCCGCCATCGCCCGCGAGCTTGGTCTCGCCCAGAACGCGATCTACTGGTACTTCCCCTCCAAGGACCATGTCTTCGTCGCGGCGCTGCAACGCATGCTTCGACGGATTGCCGACCGCAAGCCACGCAAGCAGGACGCTGATGAGGTCGAGCGCATCCTCTGGTTCACCGACCAGTTCAGCGAACTGTCGGATCTGCGCGCCGCGATGCGCGAGCGGGCGCGCAGCTCGAAGGTGGTGGCGGAGTTCGTGGAGGAACTCGACGAGCTCCTCTCCCGGATGCTCTCGAACGCGCTTCGCGACCGGATCTCCGCCGAGCGGTTGCCGCTCGCCGTCGAAGCGTTTCGGGCGACCGTCGAGGGAACGGTGGTCAAGGGCCTGGACCGGACGGCTCGCCACCAAGTGCTCGAATTCACCCTCAAGCGTCTGATCGGAGCGCGAGAGTAGGGCGCCATGGAGCCGATCGTCGAGCATAACCTGAGGCTCGCCGGCTACCGGACGCGGGCCCTGGAGCTGGAGGGCGAGGGGCCGCCGCTGATCCTGCTGCACGGCTACGCCGACAGCGCCGACACCTGGCGGCTGCTACTGGATCGCCTGCGGGAGCGCGGCCGGGCGGCCGTGGCCCTGGACATGCCCGGCTTCGGGACCGCCGACCGCCTCCAGCGGGAGGCGGCGATCCTGCCGCAGCTGGACGCCTTCGCGGAGGCAGCGATCGAGCGGTGGTCCGAGGAGGCGGCTGGGCCGGTGGCGATGGCGGGCAACTCGCTCGGCGGAGCGGTCGCCCTTCGCGCCGGTGAACGCCACGGCGACGGGCGGCTGAGCGGCGTGGCGCCGATCGCGCCCGCCGGCCTCGACATGCCCACCTGGTTCGCCGCGATCCAGGGCGCGCCGCTGGTCAGGGCGATGCTGCGCTCACCGGTGCCGGTCCCCGAGGTGGCGGTTCGTCGCGCGGTGGGGACGACCTATCGGGTGCTCGCCTTCGCCAGTCCGCGCAAGGCCGACGAAGCCGTGGTCGGCGCCTTCACCAGCCACTTCGGCTCGCGGCGCGACGTGGTTCGCCTGCTCGCGACCGGCCGCCGCCTGCTGCCCGAGCTGAAGGCGCCGTTCAGTCTCGCCAAGGTCTCCTGCCCCGTCCTGGTCGTCTGGGGCGAGCGCGACCGGATGGTCGCCCACTCCGGGGCCGAGCGGATCGTCGCGGCGCTGCCCGAGACGCGCGTGGAGCTGCTGCCGCGGTGCGGCCACTGCCCCCAGATCGAGGAGCCCGACCAACTGGCCGAGCTTTTGGCTGGCTTCCCCTAGCTGGCCGGCACGCGGCCCGTGGCGGAACCGGACTCACGCTCGCGGGGGTGCGGCTGCAGCCGCGCAGGGGCCGCCGAGAGCGCCCGCAGCCTCATGTCCTTCCAGGTGACCCCCTCGCGGACCAGGGCCGGCACGCCGAGCGTGACCGAGGTCGCGATCTCCACCGCCTGCAGCACGACGCCGTAGGCGAGCGCGTCCGCGGCGCCGATCCCGAAGCCGGCGGTGAGCACGCTGACCGTGGCCAGCTGGAAGATGCCGATGTTGGACGGCGTGGCCGGGACCACCGCGGTGACGTTGACCGCGAACAGGACCGCGGCGGCGGCGGCGATGCCCACCCGGTGGTCGAGGCCGAGCGCGGCGAACAGCGCCCAGCAGGCGATCAGCTGCAGCCCCCAGGCGCTGAGCTGGGCGCCCGCGGCGATCGCCCCGCGGCGGGGCTGCTTGAAGACCACCAGACCCGAGCGAACCTGGTTGAGGGCGCGCCTGATCGATGCGGCGATCCGGGCGACCCGCCCCTCGCCGTTGGTACGGACCAGCGACGGAGCGAGAAGCACGGCGACCAGCAGCAGCACCGGAGCCAGGGAGAACAGGAAGACCTTCTCGGTGCTGCGCTGGAAGAGATCGGTGCTGGAGACGATGATCGCGCCGAGCATCGCCAGGGCGGCGATGTTGAGCATCGTCTGGGAGACCAGGGTGCCGATCAGCACCCCGAAGGTCTCCCGCATTCGCCCTACGCGGCGCGCCAGCACCATCGCCCTCGCGGGCTCGCCCAGGCGCGCCGGCAAGGTCGCCGACATCAGCACCCCGATCATCGTCGCCGAGGTGACGTCGCGGCGGCGCACGGAGCGATCCGGAAGCGCGGCGCGCGCGATCGCCGTCCAGGAAACGGCTCGCGCGAACAGCGCCGCGATCATCAGCGCGCAGGCGACCAGCACCCAGGTGAGGTCGGAGCGGACGATGCTCTCGGCGACGCTGTCGACGCCGATCCTGCGCGCCGCCAGAACGGTAAACCCCACGCCGAGCAGCCCGGCGGCGGCAAGACCGATGCGCCGCGCGGCCCGGCGGCCCGAGCCCGCGACGGCCGCGGGCGGCTCCAGGGAATCGAGCTTGCGGGGGGGCACCCTTGGTCCGCCATCGAGCCGGATCAGGCCCGTCCGGCGGGCCATGGCCTCAGCCGCATTGATGGGGGCCGGGGCGGGCTCGACCGCCCGCTCGTAGACCTCGCTCACCTCGTCGGCCACCCGCGTCCAAGCGAAGCGCTGCGCGCTGCGACGCCCCGCGTGTGCCAACGCCTCGAGCCGCTCGGGCTCATGCCAGAGCGCCTGCAGCTCCTCGGCCAGCGCCTGGGGATCCGCCGGCGGGACCAGGACGCCGTCCACCCCGTCGGTGACCACGTCGCTGTAGCCGGCGATCCCCGAGGCGACGGGCGGGGTGCCGCTGGCCATTCCCTCGATCAGGACCATGCCGAAGCTCTCGCCGCCGAGCGAGGGCGCGCAGAGCACGTCGGCCTCGGCCAGCGATCGCCAGAGCACGCCGTGGGAGACCCCACCGAGCACGTCGATCCGCTCCGCTACGTCGGGATCGGCGATCCGGCGCCGCACCTCCTCGGGCGCGGCGCCGAGCACGGTGAGGCGACTGGGCACGTGCTCGATCAGCGCCTCGAATGCGGAGAGCAGGATCGGCAGGCCCTTGCGCTCGTCGGCCCGGCCGACGAAGACCAGCCGCAGATGGTCGGCGGGGGCCTTGGGCCCCTTGTGGGCCGACTCCACGTCGACGCCGTTGGGAACGATCTCGTACTCGCCCCCGAACCAGCGCCGGGCGGTCCAGGCGGCCGCCTGTGAGACCGCGATCCGGGCGGAGAGCTGGTTGAAGAGCCGGCGCGCGCCGAGCGCCGTGGCGACGTGGTTGGGAAAGGCCTTGTTGGAGTAGGCGTGGAAGGTGCCGACGACCGGCGCCCCGCGGAAGGTGTTGGCGTCCCAGGAGATCAGCGGTGCCGGCGGCTCGTGGACGTGGACGACGTCGTAGCGCCCCGCGCGCAGCTCCCGCCTCAGCCTGGCGACGCCCTCGGGGAAGGCCGAGAGGTTCGAGACGGCGCCGTTGGCACCGATTCCGACGGTACGTCCGAGCGGCACCAGGTAATCGGGCGGTGTGGTGGCCTCCGGCTCGGCGCGGTGCAGGCGGCGGGTCACGGCGTCAGGCGGGTCCCAGGGGGCGAGCACCCGCACGTGATCGCCTCGCGCCAGGAACTGCTCCGCAAGCGCCTCCACGTGTCTGTTGACGCCCCCCGGATAGGCCCAGGAATAGGGCGAAACGAGGGCGATGCGCATCGGGTCAGGGTAGCGCTCAGCCGTCGGGAACATGGCGCCCGCCGGGGAGCCCGGCGTGCTGGCCGTAGGCGAAGGCCAGGCACGCCAGCAGGGTGATGCTGCCGATGATCACGAACAGCGCTCCGGAATCGTTGGCGACCACACCGATCAGGGTCCCTCCCGCCGCCCCGACCAGCCCGGCCCGAGCCAGCGGGACCTCGGCGAGCCAGGCGGAGATCCGGCCTCGGAAGATGACGGCGGCGGCGATCGTGGCGGTCGCGAACCAGAAGAGCGGCTGGTCGAGGGCGCGCCGGAAGCTGCTCGCCGACAGCCGCAGCCGGCGCTCGGCTAGATCGGCGAGCTGCTCGGCGCCGCCCGCCTCGAATACCGAGCGGCTCAGGTGGGCGTTGCCCCCGAGGCCCAGGTCGATCAGCGCCAGCGCCGCCAGGGCCACAAGCGGGAGCGCCGCAACCCCGGCCAGGAGCCGCCGGCGCGCGGCGCCGGGAAGGGCGAGCGCCGCCAGCGCCGCCCCCGCAGGAAAGACGATCGCGGCGCCGACGTCGGCGCCGAATCGACCGGCCGCGAAGATCAGCGCGGCCCCCAGGCCGGCCCCACCGAACGCGGCCGCCGCGGCGCGCGGGCTCACCCCGCCCCGGCGCGATGCGAACGCGGTCAGCGCAGCCCCGGTCCCGGCCATGGTCAGGATCGCCAGCGCCGCCTCCAGCTCGTTGCCGATCCCGAAGAAGCGCACCCCCAGCCCCGGGTTCGGGCCGAGCAGGGAGGCGGCCGTCAGCGGCGAGCCGACGATCACGTCCACGGCGTAGGCGCCGACGGTGGCCGCGCAGGCGATCGCCAGCGCCTCCCAGCCCCGGCGCACGGCCAGCGTTGCGGCAGCCAGCGCGGGCGCGGCCATCCCGACGATCAGCCGCTCGGCGAGCTCGTTGGTGTCGGCGGCCGCCCCCACCAGCAGCAGCAGCGGCAGGTAGACGGTCGCCAGACCGAGTAGCGCGAAGACGAGCGGGGCCAGGCGCCCCCGCGTGAACAGCGCCGCCGCCAGGGCCAACCCCGCCCAGATCATCAGGTTGTCGAGGATCACCGAGGCGCGACGGCCCGCCACCACCCGCATGCGGCCCGCGCGCTCGGCGACCCCGGCGGCGTCGCGGTCGCCCTCCGAGCGGATCGGGCGCCCGCTCATCTCCTCGGGCGTCTCGATCCCGTAGCGATCGAGGATGGTCGGCGCGACATCGGTCGCCAGCACGAAGCCGTCCGTCCGCGTCGTATCCGAGGTGAGGTTGCCCTGGAAGGTGCGGCCGGCGATGCCGATCGTGAGCGTGTCCCGCTCGGGCGGCGGCGCCCGCTCGATCGCGATCAGGAGATCCGATGCGCGCTGGCGCGCGATCAGTTCGGGCAACTGCCCGAGGGTGGCCGGAAGCGCCGTCACCCCCGGGCAGGCGCGCCGCAGGCAGCGCAGCGGCGCCGTTCGCTGGATCCGGCCCCGCCGATCTGCGAGCATCAGCGCCGGCAGGGCCAGGAGCGAGTCGGCTTGAACCCGCACACCCTCGTCAAGCAGGGTCGAGGCGAGCAGGCCGGGCACGATCTCGGCCGGGGCGGAGTCGGCGCGCTCGAGGATCTCATTCCAGTTCGGCACCCGGTCCCCGAAGCGCGGCAGGACCGGCGGTTCGCGGTCATACAGCGAGGTGAAGACACGGTTGCCCTGGCCGATGTCGAGGTAGGTCTGCACCGGCGAGACGTTGGAGAGCCCGGCGCTCATCACCCCGGGGGCGAGGCCCTCGATCGGCGCCAGATCCTCGGGCGCGGTCCCGTAGGGCAGGACCGCGACCGTGACGTTCGGTGCGGTCTGAGCAGGGGCCGCGGTGGGAAACCCGCAGGCCAGCGCCCCAGCGGCGAGCGCCCCTGCGACTAATCTTGCCCTCGTGCGCGATCGCACCTTCGTCAAGTTCACCTTCTTCAAGCTCGACTCCGCCTGGCGGAGGCGCGGCGCCGAAGAGCGCGCCCGCGACAAGGCCGAGTTCCAGGCGGCCTGTGACGACTTCGCCGAGGATCGATCGCTGCGAGCGTATTCGACGGTCGGCACGCGCGGCGACACCGATCTGCTGCTGCTCTCGCAGAGCCCGGTGCTCGAAGAGCTCCACACCTTCCACGTCGTCCTCGGCCAGAGCGGGCTCGCTCGCTGGTCGGAGATCTCTCACTCCTACCTGGCGATGACCAAGCCCTCGCCCTACTCCGATGAGGAGTCGGTGCGCCCGGAGATCTGCACCTCCGAGCGCCGCTATCTGTTCGTCTATCCGTTCGAGAAGAAGCGCGAGTGGTACACGCTGCCCCTGGAGGAGCGGCAGCGCATCATGGCCGACCACATCGCCGTCGGCCGGCGCTACCCGGAGATCGCGATCAACACCGCCTACTCCTTCGGTCTCGACGACCAGGAGTTCGTGGTCTCCTTCGAGGGCGACGATCCGGGCGAGTTCCTGGACCTGGTCCAGGAGCTGCGAGGCACCGAGTCGAGCTCCTACACCCTGCGCGACACCCCGATCTTCACCTGCGTGGCGATGTCCCTGCCCCGGGCGCTCGACGCGCTCGACGGCACCGCCGCCACCGCGGTTACCCCCGCCTGAGGGCGATGAATCTCGGCGGCCCAGCCGGTCCCTACTGCCAAGCGACAAGGAGGCAAGCATGAACCTCAGCGACTACGCGGTCGGCGCGGTGATGGCGACTGCCGACATGGACCGGGCGAGGGAGTTCTACGAGGGCAAGCTGCAGCTGCCGGTGGAAGCCGACAAGACGCCGGACGGGCCGGTCACCTACGCCTGCGGCAAGGCGACCGCGATCAGCGTCTACCCCTCCCCCGAGCACGCCGGCAAGTCGACCGCGACCATGGCCGGCTGGGCGGTGGAGGACGTCGAGGCGCTGGTCGACGAGCTCACCGCCAGGGGGGTCGCCTTCGAGCGCTACGACGAGCCCGAGCTGAAGACCAACGAGAAGGGCATCCTCGAGGGCGACGGCTTCAAGGTCGCCTTCATGCGCGACCCGGACGGCAACACCCACGCCCTCAACGGCTCCTAGGCCAGATGAGCAAGGAGGATGGAATGAACCTGCCCCCCGTGGTCTCCGAGAAGGAGTGGCACGCCGCCCGCGAGGAGCTGCTGGCCAAGGAGAAGGCGCACATGCGCACCGGCGATGCGCTCGCCGCCGAGCGCCGCCGGCTGCCGATGGTCCGCATCGACAAGGACTACGCCTTCCAGGGTCCCGACGGCGAGACGAGCCTGCTCGACCTCTTCGAGGGGCGGCGGCAGCTGATCGTCTACCACTTCATGTTCGGGCCCAACCAGGAGGAGGGTTGCGACGGCTGCTCGATGGTGATCGACCAGATCGCCCCGCTCCCCCACCTGCACGCGCGCGATACCTCATTCGCGGCGGTATCGCGGGCGCCGCTGCCGAAGCTGGAGGCGTTCAAGCAGCGGATGGGATGGGAGGTGCCCTGGTACTCATGGGGCGGCACCGACTTCGGGGTGGACTTCGGGACCTCGCCGCCGGAGCCCCAGCCCGACCGCCACCAGGACGGCGAGATGTTCGGGATCAGCGTCTTCATCCGCGACGGTGACGACATCTACCGGACTTATTTCACTGACCGCCGCGCCCTGGAGGCGATCGGGCCGGTGTGGAGCCTGCTCGACCTCACCCCTCTCGGCCGCCAGGAGGACTGGGAGGACTCGCCGGAGGGACGCCCACAGGGACCGCGGTACGGCTGGTGGCGCCTGCACGACTCCTACGACGGATCCGAGAAGCCGCCCAGCGCCTCCTAGAGAGCCAGCCGGCACGATGGACGCGTCCGAGCGCAAGCGCAACCCGCTGATCAAATCACCGCTCGGCGGCCGTGCCCTGAGCGCGCTCCATCTCCCCTTCTTCCTGATCCGGCCGCCGCGGGGCTACGGTGTGCTGACCACCACCGGGCGCAGGACGGGCAAGCGCCGACGCAGGTGCATCCGCGCGATCCGCAGGGGCAACAGGGTCTTCGTCGTCGCGATCCGGGGCGCCGAGAGGAGCGGCTGGGCCAAGAATCTGAGGGCCAATCCCGAGGTGGATCTGCGGCTCCGGGGCGGGCGCTTCAAGGGCGTGGGCCGCGAGCTGCGCGCCGGCGAGGAGAGCGAGCAGGCCCGCGAGGCCTACGGCGAGAGCGTCCATCCCTTCGAGTACCTGGAGCACCTTGTCTGGCGACCGGGGCGCCCCACGGCCGCGAGCATCCGAGAGCTGCATCGGGACTGGTTCGAGCGCGGTACGCCCCTCGTGGTCGAGCTCTCCCGGTACTGAGGCGTCTGTACCCTTTCGCGTTCGTCCGCGGGCCGCTCCGCCCGCCACCGTGATCATGGCTTCGATCGGAACAGAGCAAAATCCCCTGCGCGTCGCCGTGGTCGGCTCCGGGCCGGCCGGCTTCTACGCGGCCGAGCACCTGATGAAGCCGGACGAGCCCGTGGTCGAGGTCGACATGTTCGACAAGCTGCCCACGCCCTTCGGCCTGGTGCGCGCGGGCGTCGCCCCCGACCACCCGAAGATCAAGTCGGTGATCCGCGTCTACGAGAAGACCGCGACCCGACCGGGCTTCCGCTTCTTCGGCAATGTCGAGGTGGGCACCGACATCACGGTCGACGAGCTGCGCGAGCGCTACCACGCGATCGTCTTCGCATACGGCACCAGCGTCGACCGCCATCTGGGCATCCCCGGCGAGGAGTTGCCCGGCAGCCACTCGGCCACCGAGTTCGTCAACTGGTACAACGCGCACCCCGATTTCGCCGATCGCGAGTTCGACCTCGACTGCGAGCGGGTGGTGGTGATCGGCAACGGCAACGTCGCCGCCGACGTCACCCGGATGCTTGCGCTGTCACGGGAAGAGTTGGAGGTCACCGACACAGCCGACCACGCGATCGACGCGCTGGCGAACAGCGGCGTCAGGGAGATCGTCGTGCTCGGCCGCCGCGGCCCGGCACAGGCTGCCTTCACCAACCCCGAGGTGCGCGAGCTGGGTGAGATGACCCAGGCAGACGTGATCGTCGACCCGGCCGAGGTCGAGCTCGATCCGATCAGCCGCGCCTACGTCGACTCCGAGGACTGCGATCCCACCAACCGGCGCAACGTCGAGATCTTCACCGAGTTCTCCCGGCGCGAGCCCGAGGGCAAGCCGCAGCGGATCGTGCTGCGCTTCCTGCGCTCGCCGGTGGAGATTCAGGGCGACGGGAAGGTCGAGCGGGTGATCGTCGGGCGCAACGAGCTGGTCGCCGAAGACGGCGCGATCCGCGCCCGCGACACCGGCGACCGCGAGACGATCGAGTGCGGCCTCGTCCTTCGCTCGATCGGCTACAAGGGCGTCCCGGTGGAGGGGGTCCCCTTCGACGAGGGCCGGGGCGTGATCCCCAATCAGGCCGGCAAGGTGACCGATCCCGGCTCCGGCGAGCAGGTGCCGGGACTGTACGTGGTGGGCTGGATCAAGCGCGGCCCCTCCGGGGTGATCGGCACCAACAAGAAGGACGCGGCCGACTCGATCGAGAGCGTCTTCACCGACGTGGCGGCCGGCCGCGTCCCCGACGCCCCGATGGCCGAAGACCGCGGAGCCACCGAGGCCCTGCTGTCCGAGCGCAAGCCCGACTTCGTCAGCTACGAGGGCTGGGAGGCGATCGACGCGGCCGAGGTCGAGCGCGGCAAGCCCCTGGGCCGCCCCCGAGTCAAGTTCTGCCGGGTCGAGGAGATGGTCGAGACCTCCAAGGCCGCCAAGACCGCCGCCTGATGGCGATCTCGCTTGACGAGGTTCGCCTGCTGATCGAGGCGTCCCTCCCCGGCGCTGAGGTCGAGGTGGTCGACGAGACCGGGACCAAGGACCACCTGCGGGCGACGGTGGCCGCACCTCAGTTCGAGGGGCTGTCGCGGATCGAGCAGCATCGCCTGGTCAAGCGCGCGGTGCAGGCCCGCTTCGACGACGGCTCGATCCACGCGCTCTCGATCAAGACGCAGGTCAAGGCGAGCTAGCCGAGGCGAGTTGCTACGTTGAGGGTCGATGCCTGAGCCACAGGTCAAAGACAAGGTCGAGGAGCTGATCCGCGACCACCCGGTGCTGCTGTTCATGAAGGGCACGCCCGAGCAGCCCCGGTGCGGGTTCTCGATGCGGACCGTTGGGGTGCTGGAGTCGATGGGCGTGGAGTACGCCGCGCTCGACGTTCTGCCGGCGCTCGATCCTCTGCGCGAGGCGACCGGCGAAATCTCCGACT
>CAYZPZ010000049.1:0-11527 GCA_964480205.1 uncultured Conexibacteraceae bacterium | reverse complement strand
TCGAACAGGTAGCGAGCGTCGTGGGGGCCGGGACCGGCCTCGGGGTGGTACTGGACGGTGCAGCCGGGGACGTCCTTGAGCACCAAGCCCTCGACGGTGCGGTCGTACAGGTTGAGGTGGGAGAGCTCGGCCTCGCCGAAGTCCGTGTTCCAGCGCACAGGCTCGTCGCCCTCGATCGTCCCCTCGCCTCCCGGCCCGCTGACGGCGAAGCCGTGGTTCTGAGAGGTGATGTCGATGCGGCCGCTGGACAGGTCCTTGACCGGGTGGTTGGCGCCGCGATGGCCGAAGGGGAGCTTGAAGGTCTCCAGCCCGACCGCGCGGCAGAGGAGCTGATGGCCGAGGCAGATGCCGACCACGGGCTTCTTCCCGACCACGCCGCGCACGTTCTCGACTACGTAGTCGAGGGCGCCGGGATCGCCGGGGCCGTTGGCCAGGAAGACCAGGTCGGGATCTCGCCGGAGGATCTCCTCGGAGCCCGCGTCGCATGGCAGCAGCGTCAGCCGGCAGTCCCGCTCGCGGAGCTGGCGGATGATCGAGTGCTTGATGCCGGTGTCGATCCCGACCACGTGCGGGCCCTCGCCCTCGAACTCGATCGCCTCGGCTGGGGTCACCTCCCGAGCCAGATCGGCCCCCTGCATCGAGGGCTCGGCCTCGATCAGCCCGCGGGCCTCCGCCTCGGCCAGCGAGGCCGGGAAGATACCGCCGCGCATCGCGCCGCGGTCGCGGATGTGGCGGACCAGGGCGCGGGTGTCCACGCCGGAGATCGCCGGCACCCCGCTGTCGCGCAGCCAATCGAGCCAGCCGCCCTCGGCGCTGGCGGCGTCCTCGCCGTTCTTGGCCTCGCGCATGATCACCCCGCGAGCCTGGGCGCGATCGGACTCCATCGCCTGACCCGAGACCCCGTAGTTGCCGACAAGGGGATAGGTGAAGGTGATGATCTGGCCTGCGTAGGAGGGGTCGGTGACCGCCTCCTGGTAGCCCGTCATCGCCGTGTTGAAGACGACCTCGCCGGTGACCCGGCCCGGGTCGCCGCAGAGCTCGCCGTCGAGACGAGTGCCGTCCTCGAGCAGGACATAGCCGGGTCCGCTCATGCCACCCCCATCGCGAAGCTGCGCTCGCGGTAGGCGACCCGTCCGTCCGCGAGCGTGGCCTGAACCCGGCCGGTCAGCTCGCGGCCGGCGAAGCAGCTGTTCTGCGAGCGGCTCTCGTAGCCGTCTGCTCCCACCACCCACTCCGCCGCGGGATCGATCAGGGCGATGTTGGCGGGGCGCCCCGCCTCGAGCTGGGGCGGATCGATTCCGAACGCGGCCCCGCCCGCGCTCATCCGCTCGACCACCAGCTCCAGCGCCAGCACCCCGGGCACGACCAGGTCGGTGTGCATTGCGGCGAAGGCGGTCTCCAGGCCGGTGACGCCCATCGCCGCCTGCTCGAAGGGGACTTCCTTCTCCTCCAGGGCGTGGGGGGCGTGGTCGGTTGCGACGCAGTCGATGGTGCCGTCGCGAAGGCCCTCGATCAGCGCCCGGCGGTCGTCGTCGGAGCGCAGCGGCGGGTTCATCTTGAAGCCCGCGTCCAGGCTCCGCACCGCCTCGTCGGTGAGGACGAGGTGATGGGGAGTCGCCTCGCAGCTCACCTCGACCCCCGCCTCCTTGGCCGCCGCGATCGCCTCCACCGAGCGCCGTGCCGAGAGGTGCTGGACGTGGATTCGGCCGCCCTCGTAGAGGGCCAGCGCGCAATCGCGGGCGATCATCGTCGACTCGCTCACGGCAGGAATCCCCGCCATCCCGAGCATGGCCGAGACCTCGCCCTCGTGCATCACCCCTGCCCCCGAGAGCTCAGGGTCCTCCTCGTGCAGCGCGATCACCCCGCCGACCAGACGCTGGTACTGCAGCGCCCGGCGCAGCACGCGCGAGCTGGCGATCGGCAGGCCGTCGTCGGAGAACCCGACCGCGCCCTCCGTACGCAGCTCGGCCATCTCGGTCAGCTCCTCCCCGGCCATCCCCCGCGTCACGGTGGCGACGAAGCCGACCGGGACCGAGGCCTCCTCACGGGCGCGATCGCGGAGCGAGGCGAGCACCGAGGCCGAGTCGATGGGCGGCGCGGTGTTGGCCATCGCGATCACCGCGCAGTAGCCGCCGGCGGCGGCGGCGCGGGTGCCGGTCTCCAGATCCTCCTTGTGCTCCTGCCCGGGGACCCGCAGGTGCACGTGGGGGTCGACGAAGCCGGGGACCGCCAGCAGGCCCTCACCCTCGACCCTCTCGGCGCCCTCCAGCTCGGCCGAGTTCGGCTCGGCGAGCTCGGCGATCTCGCCCCCGCGCACGACCAGATCGCGTACCGCGTCGAGCTTCTGGCGTGGATCCAGGAGCCGCACCCCCCGCAGGATCAGATCCGCGGGCTCACCGGCCCGGCAGACCATGCTCGCCGCCTGGCTCACGCCGGCTGTCCGATCCTCGGTGGGTCGGCCGGGGCCGGCCCTCGCTCAGGGCGCGTTCGCTCGGTCCCGGTCAGCAGCTCGTAGAGGATGGCCATCCGCACCACCAGCCCGCTTCGGACCTGCGCCGCGATCAGCGACTGCGGCGAGTCGATCACCTCGGGGGCGAGCTCGATGCCGCGATTGACGGGTCCGGGATGCATCAGCAGCTGACGCGGGCCGAGGCGCCTGGGGTCGATCTGGTAGCCGACGGCGTATTCGCGCAGAGACGGCACGAAGCTCTCGCCCATCCGCTCGCGCTGCATGCGCAGGGCATAGATCACGTCGGCGTCCTCGATGCCGCTCAGGTCGTAGGCCACCGAGCAGCCCGATGCCGCCTCGATCCCTCGAGGGATCAGCGTGGGCGGACCGCAGAGCGTCACCTCGGCCCCCATCAGCTGGAAGGCGAGCAGGCAGGAGCGGGCCACCCTGCTGTGCAGGACGTCGCCGACTATCCAGATCTTCAGCCCGTCGGTGGAGCCCAGCCGGCGGCGCAGCGTGTAGGCGTCGAGCAGGGCCTGACTTGGGTGCTCGTGCTTGCCGTCACCGGCGTTGACCACCGAGGCATCGGTCCAGCGCGCGACCAGCTCGGCGGCCCCGGCGTACGGAGAGCGGATCACGATCGCCGCGGGGTCGTAGGCCGAGAGGGTGGCGACCGTGTCCTTGAGGCTCTCCCCCTTGTCGACCGAGGACCCGACTGCCTTGATCGAGACCAGGTCGGCGGAGAGCCGCTTGGCGGCCAGCTCGAACGAGGACGAGGTGCGGGTGCTGGACTCGTAGAAGAGATTGACGATGGTCCGCCCGCGCAGGGTCGGGACCTTCTTGATGTCGCGCTTCTCGACCTCGGCGAAGCTCTCGGCGCGGTCGAGGATCCGCTCGACCTCCGAGCGCGTCAGCGGCTCGATCCCCAGCAGATGCTTCATCGCTGCTCCCTGCCCACCGGCGCGGTCTCGGCGGCCACCGTGATCGCCACCTCGTCGCGGCCGTCGATCTCGGAGACCCGGACGTTGACCCGCTCACCGGGCGCGGTGGGCAGATTCTTGCCGACGTAGTCGGGGCGGATCGGCAGCTCGCGGTGGCCGCGGTCGGCAAGGACCGCCAGCTGCACCCTGGCCGGGCGGCCGTAGTCGAAGAGAGCGTCGATCGCGGCGCGGACGGTGCGGCCCGTGTACAGCACGTCGTCCACCAGGACCACCGTTCGCCCCTCGAGATCGAAGTCGAGGTGGGAGGCGTGCACCACCGGCGCTCTCTGGGGCTCGCGTCGCTCGACGTCGTCGCGGTAGAAGGAGATGTCGATGTCGCCGAGAGGGACCTGGGTCTCGCTCAGCTCCTCGACCAGTGGATGCAGCCGGGCCGAGAGCACCGCCCCCCTGGTGTGGATGCCGACGAGCGCGATCGCGCCGGGATCGTTCTTTTCGACGATCTCGTTGGCGATCCGGACCAGCGCCCGGCGCAGATCGTCGTGGTCGAGCACGACCTTGTCGCTCATCTCGCTCCTTCCTGGCCTCTCTGGACCTGGTTAAAGGTGCTGGAGCCAGCCTAGCAGCGGCGATGGCGGCAGCTGCGAGAATTCCGGACCAATGCGACGCAAGGTGCGCGAAGCGATCGAGCGCCACGAGGCGGCGGGGCGCTACTTCGAGGCGGCCGGAGTGCGCAGCTTCGTGAGCGAACAGGGCGAGGGCGAGCCGGTGGTGCTGATGCACGGGGTCCCGGTCAGCTCCTTCCTCTACCGCAAGGTGCTGCCGCTGCTCGCCGAGCGGGGCCTGCGCGGCGTCGCCTTCGACCTGCCCGGCCTGGGCCTGGCGGAGAAGCGAGACGACCTCGACTACAGCTGGAGCGGCCTGGGCCGCTGGACCGGCGAGGCGATCGGGGCGCTGGGGATCGAGCGCTGTCACCTCGTCCTGCACGACATCGGCGGGCCGATCGGCCTGGAGTGGGCGCTGCGCAACCGTGAGCGGGTGGCCAGCCTGACCGTGCTCGACATGATGCTCGACGTGGACGGGTTTCCGCGCCATTGGGCGATGGCGCTGGCCTCGGCGCCGGTCTTGGGACCGCTCTGGGCTGCAGGCAGCCGCGGCCCGCTGGCGCGCCGGCTGTTCTATGCCACGGGAATCGCCGATCGAGCCTCCACGCCCGCCCACGAGGTCGACGCCCACATAGCCCTCCTGCATCGCGACAGGGGCGCGCGGAGCTTCCGCCGGATCGTTAGGGGGTTCGAGCGCACCGCCGAGAAGGAGCGCTTCTACGTCGACGGGCTCAGCAACGTGCAGTGGCCGGCGACGATCCTCTGGGGCGAGCGCGATCCGGCGCTGGGCGCGGCGCGACGACGCGCCGTCGAGGAAACCCTGGGAATCCAGTCGACCCTGGTCCCGGCCAAGCACTTCCTGCAGGAGGACCAGGCGCCGGCCGTCGCGGCGGCGATCGCGGGGGTGGCCGGCCGGGGTTAGTCGGCCTCGACCGCGCCGGGCTCGGGCTCGCCGCCCTCCCGCTGCTGCTCGGCGCCACCCTGGACCAAGCGGGGCTTCCCGCGCTCGGGGAAGGGGATCTCGACCAGGTCGAAGTCCCGCACGGCGTGGGTCTCTCCGAACTCCTCGCGGGCTTCCGTGAGCACCGCCGCGACGTGATAGCGCGAGGAGATGTGGACCAGGGCCAGCATCTTCGCCTCGGCGGCGCGAGCGAGCTCCGCGGCCTGGCGGGCCGTGGAGTGCCCGGTCTCCGCAGCCCGGGCCCTCTCCTCCTCCGAGAAGCAGCCGTCGTGGACGAGCAGCTCCGCCTCGTGCGCGGCGACCCGGGTCATCTCCGACGGGGCGGTGTCGCCGGTGACCACCACCTTGCGCCCGCGCCGGGGCTCGCCCAGGACCTGCTCGGGGCGGATCGCGTCGCCGTCGACCGCGACCTGCTCCCCCCTCTGCAGCCGACCGAAATCGCGCACGTCGGTGACGCCCAGCTCGCGGGCGCGCTCGGCGTCGAAGCGGCCCGGGCGCTCGTGCTCGACGAACGCGTAGCCGTTGGCCGGCATGCGGTGCTCCACCTCGAAAGCCCGCAGCTCGAAGCCATCCTCGGGGCTGTCGAGCGCCTCGCCTCCGGAGAGCTCGAGCAGCTCCACCTCGTAGCGGACCCTGCCGAAGATGCGCCGCAGCGCCTCGAACAGCCCGCGCAGGCCCTTGGGTCCGGCGAGCCGCAGGGGCGCCCGGCGATCCATCAGGTCGTAGGTCTTCAGCAAGCCCGGCAGCCCCAGGTAGTGGTCGGCGTGGAAGTGGGTGATCAGGATCTCGTCCACCTGGACCAGGCCGGTGGAGCGAATCATCTGGCGCTGAGCGCCCTCGCCGCAGTCGATGAGGATGCGCCGCCCGCCCGCGCGAATCAGCACGCAGGCCGTCGCCCGGCGCGCCGTGGGCACCGAGCCGCCCGTTCCGTAGAAGACCACCGAGAGGTCCATTGCGCGGTCAAGCCTAGGGGCCGACCGCGGGCTAAGCTGAGCGCAAGCGCCCGTAGCTCAGCTGGATAGAGCGCTTCCCTCCGGAGGAAGAGGCCGCAGGTTCGAATCCTGCCGGGCGCGCTCTCGCCGTACCGAGTTGAGCCCCGCCTAGCCGCTGCGCTTGCGGGCGAGGACGAGCAGGTACTCGTAGCGAAGCTCGACCGGTCCATCGGGCGGGCCCTCGTTCGAGCGGACCACGAACTCGAGCAGATCGCGGTCGACCGCGGCGGTGCGCTCAGCATCGCCCGCGACGGACGCATAGATCGCCACGATCGGCCCGAACGTCTGCTTGAACAGGTCGCGATAGGCCTCGGGGCTGGCGGCCCGCTCGACGTAGCTGTCGCGGTTCATCTCGAGCGACTCCACCCGATCGCCGAAGAGCTCGCGCACGTGCTCCTCGCTGCCCCACAAGGGTGGGGGCTGCGCCCCCGGCGGCGGCGCCGGAGCGTGCGGAGCCAGCGCCTCGGAGAAGTCCGTGATCAGGCCCTCGGGAGTGAAGTTGAGCATGCCGACCGTGCCGCCGGGCCGGCAGACCCGCAGCATCTCGTTGGCGGTCGCGGCGTGGTCGGGTGCGAAGAGCGCCCCGAACGAGGAGGTGACGACGTCGAACGACTCGTCCTCGAAGGGAAGCGCCTCGACATCGGCCTCGACCCAGTCGAGCTCGACCCCTTGTTTCGCCGCCTCGCGACGCCCGGCCTCGAAGTTCTCGGGCGTGAGGTCCGAGGCGACCACGTCGGCGCCCGCCTGTGCCGCGCGGATGGCGGTGTTGCCCGTACCCGCAGCCACATCCAGCACCCGCTGCCCCGGGCCGATTTTGCAGGCTCTGACGAGCAGCGGGCCTAGCTCCCAGATCGTCGCGGTCGCGAAGCGGTGGTAGTCGCCCAGCGCCCAGGCCGCTCGGGTCGCGGCTTTGACCTCGTCCTTCCCGACCGTTGCCTCGTTTGATTCACCCGCTGCCATATCTCTCCTCCGATCCGTTCGGACCTCCTCGATTCTGGCGCGGGCCGCAAGCTCGACCATCAGCCGACTCGGCGTGATCCCGCGCTCCATTGCCTCACCGTAGGTCTTGCGGTCGGCCACGGCTTCGCCAGCTCTGGCCATCTTTCCGGCAGCGGGAGATGGCCAGACCTGGCTACTCGGCACTAACGCCGGTTTCCGACGAGGCCCACGCGGGCGGCGTGGGCGGCGGCGGCCGTCCGCGAGGGCAGATCGAGCTTGCGCAGGATGTTGGTCACGTGGCGGTGCACGGTGTGCTCGCTGATCACCAGCCGCTCGGCGATTTCCCGGTTGGTCAGGCCCGCGGCCAGCAGCGCGATCACCTCCCGCTCGCGCGGGGTCAGCTCCGGCAGGCCTTCGTCGCCAGATCGTTGCGATCCCGATTCCTCCAGAAGGCGTCTGGCGCGCCGTGCCTCGAGCTCGGCCCGGAGCTCTTCGAGCGGGATCAGCGCAGCCTTCGCTTCCTCCGCGGCCTCCTCGGCTTGGTCCAGCGCGAGCAGGCTGGTGGCGAGCTCGATCCGCGCCTGCGCCGCCTCGTACGGCGCCCCGCAGCGCTCGAAGCCGTCGACGGCGTCTTCGAGCAGTGGCCGGGCGCCCTCATGATCGCCGCCCGCCGCCGCGAGGAGCCCCTGGCAGAGGTCGACCTCGGCGCGAAGCGGCGTCGTCCCCGCCAGCGCCGCGACCTCCCGGAGCTCCTCGAGAACGGTCGCCGCACGCTCGAGCCCGCCGCGCGAGACCAGGGCACGGAGAAGCAGTCCCAGGGCGGGAGCTCGCTCCAGCCTCTGGTCCTCCGATTGGCGGCGCAGGACCCGTTCGGCGAGCTTGTCCGCTCGCCGCGCGTCGCCGCGGTCGAGTGCGATCTGGGCCTGGCAGAGCAGGGCTGCTTCGGATCCGGCCGCGCGCTCGAGCAACGACTCCGCCTCGCTGATGCGCCCCTGCCGTCGGCGCAGCTCCGCCAGCCGGGTCAGCGGCCCGATCTCCATCGCGGGGCGCGCGCGGGAGTAGTCCTCGGCGGAGGCCCCGAGCAGCGCCTCCGCTTCGTCCCATCGACCCCGCCCCAGGTGCACCTCCCCGTACCCCTCTCGGCAGAAGGCGAGCATATAGCGGCTCCCGTAGCGCTCCGCGAACTCAGCGATTCGATCGGACCACTCGAAGGCGCGCTCGTAGTCGCGCACGGTGTTGCAGGCGGAGACCAGAAAGCAGCACGCCCAGGCACCCGAGATCGGGTTGGCTGCCTCGCCGCCGAGCGCCAGCGCCGTCGCCTCGTCGAGGCAGCGCATCCCCTCCTCGATCCGCGCCTGGTCCACGAGCGTCGCCCCCTCCAGCCCGAGGCCCAGCATCTCCAGGTCGGGAACGCCGAAGCGCCTCCCGAGCTGGGCCGCTTCAGCGCCGCGGCTCGCGGCCTCGTCCGCGGCCCCCCGGACCCGAGCCAGATAACCCTCGTGGAAGGCGAGCCAGCCATGGTCGGGTCCCGGCTCGAGTGGCTCCAGCAGTCGCCGGGCCCGCGCAAGCCAGCCGGTCGCGACCGAGAGCGCGCCGTTGAAGTCGAGGTGGTCCATCCCATGCCAGATCGCCATCCGCGCTGCGGCGGCGAGATCGCCGACCCGGCCATATGCGCGGTGCGCGCGCTCACGCGCCTCCAACGTGGCATCGAAGTCGTCGAGCCACCAGGCCGCCCAGCTCAGGCCCTCGAGTGCCTCCGGCGTCTCCTCGACGGCCAGCGCCCGCTCGAATGCGGCGCGCGCACCCGTCCAGTCACCTGCCGAGAGGCACGCGCGACCGGCACTGAGCAGGTCCTCGTAGCTCGTGGCCTCGGACACCAACCACAACCGTAGTAGCCAGCGGCCGCGTTTCGGAACAGCTGGGAGCGGCTACCCGGGCGCCGGGGCGCGGGCCTCGGGGTGCTCGCGGTACCAGTCGAGGGTGCGGGTGATCCCCTCGCGCAGATCCACCTCGGGCGCCCAGCCCGCGACCGCCCGGATCTTCTCGGAGGCCAGGTACTGGCGGTCGATCTCGCCGGAGAGATTGCCCTCGCCCCTGTAGTCGGGCTCGACGTCGGCCCCGGATAGCTCGCAGATCAGATCGACGACCTCGCGCACCGAGTTCGGCTTGCCCCAGCCGGCGTTGAACGCCTGCCCCGCCGCCCTGCCGTCCGCCAGCGCGGTGTCGATCGCAAGGTAGGCGCCGGCCACGTCCTCGACGTAGAGGAAGTCGCGCTCGGGCCTGCCGTCGGAGCGGATCACCGGGGAGCGTCCATCCAGGACCGCCGAGACCGTCTCGGGGATGAGGCGCGAGAAATTGAGGTCCCCGCCGCCGTAGATGTTGGCGAAGCGGGTGACCGCCACCGGCAGCTCGAAGGTGTGCCAGTAGCTGCGGGCGATCAGGTCCGCCGCGGCCTTGGAGACGTCGTAGGGATAGATCGGCTGGAGGGCCCCCTCCTCGGTGTAGGGAAGCTCCTCGTGCGGGCCGTAGGCCTTGTCGGAGGAGGCGAACACGACTCGGCCCACGTCGCAGCGCCGGCACGCCTCCATCAGGTTCCAGGTCCCCTCAACGTTGGCCCGGAAGGTCGGTAGCGGCGAGGCGTTCGCGTCGCCGACGATCGGCATCGCGGCGAGGTGGAAGACCGCATCGGGTGAGGTCTCTCGCAGAAGACTCTCGGTGCCCTCGGCGTCGCGCAGGTCCCCGGTCTCGTCGGCGACCTCGCCGGAGATGCCGAGCAGGGCCAGCCCCGATCGCCGGTCGCTGTCGCGATCGAAGCTCACCACTTCGGCGCCGCTTTCCAGCAGCGCCTTGGCCAGCCACGACCCGGCGAAGCCGCGAGCGCCTGTGACCAGGGCCTTCAGGGGGCGTCGCTCAGCCGCCGGCCACGGCCGGGAGAATCGTCACCTCGTCGCCGTCGGAGACAGCCGTCTCCAGCCCGTCCTGGAAGCGGATGTCCTCGCCGGAGACGTAGACGTTGACGAAGCGGCGAAGGTCGCCGTCCTGAGTGATCCGCTCGCGCAGTCCGTCGTGCTGGTCGAAGACCGCGTCGAGCGCCTCCCCCACCGTGGCCCCATCAACCTCGAGCTCTCCCTCGCCCCCTGTGGCGGCGCGGAGCTGGGCTGGGATCTTGACGGTGATCGCCATCGCGGCGAGGATCTTAGTGGTGTCAGGCGGCGGCCGGCTCGGGCCGCAGCACGTGCTCGAAGGCCTCGAGGGTGGGATCGATCTCATGCATATGGAAGGACTCGCGCGCGGCATCGAGCGTCTTCAGGCCCTCGCCCGTGATGTAGGCGACCACCCGCTCGCCCGGGTCGATCCGGCCGCTGCGGGCGAGCTTCTCCAGCACCCCTACCGTCACGCCTCCGGCGGTCTCGGTGAAGATCCCTGTGGTCTCCGCGAGGAGCTTGATCCCAGCCCGGATCTCCTCGTCGCTGACCGCCTCGATCTCGCCGCCGGTGCTGCGCGCCAGCTCCAGCGCGTAGGGCCCGTCCGCGGGATCTCCGATCGCCAGGCTCTTGGCGATCGTCCGCGGCTTCTGCGGCCGGCAGACCTTGGCGCCGTCCGCAAAGGCGGTGGCCACCGGTGAGCAGCCCTCCGCCTGGGCGCCGGAGAAGGTCGGCAGATCGCCGTCGACGAGCCCCACCTCGAGCCATTCGGAGATGCCCCGGCCCAGCTTGGTGAACAGCGAGCCCGAGGCGATCGGGGCGACCACCCGGTCGGGCAGCTCCCAGCCGAGCTGCTCAATCGTCTCGTAGGCGAGGGTCTTGGAGCCCTCGGCGTAGTACGGGCGCAGGTTGACGTTGACGAACGCCCAGGGCCGGGTCTGGGCGAGCTCCGTGCAGAGCCGGTTGACGTCGTCGTAGTTTCCCCGTACGCCGACCAGCTTGGTGCCGTAGATACCGGTAGCCAGCAGCTTCTGCTCCTCGAGGTCGGACGGGACGAAGACGTACGAGTCGAGGCCCGCGGCGGCGGCGTGCGCGGCGACCGCGTTCGCCAGGTTGCCGGTCGAGGCGCAGGCGACGGTCTCGAAGCCGAGCTCCTTGGCCTTGGCGATCGCGACCGCCACAACCCGGTCCTTGAACGAGTGAGTGGGGTTGGCGGCGTCGTTCTTGATCCACACCTCCTCCAGGCCGAGGCGCTCGGCGAGCCGATCGGCCCTGACCAGCGGCGTCAGGCCCGGCTCCAGCGGATCCGCGGGACGGCCCTCGAAGGGCAGGAAGTCCGTATAGCGCCAGATCCCGTGCGAGCCGGCCTGAATCTTCCGCTTGGCCTCGGCCGGGTCGAGCGCGGAGAGGTCGTAGCTGACCTCGAGCGGCCCGAAGCAGCCCTCGCAGTAGAAGGCGGCACCGAGCTCATAGCTCGATCCGCACTCCTTGCAGTTCAGCGATTCGACCGTCAATTGAGCTCCTCTACGAAAAACCTCCGCCTGTTTCAGTGGGCGGAGGCTCGGAGAAGCTCTCGTCCCACATCTTCCAGGCTCTGCTTCGATACCTGCTGGATTTGGCACCTTCCCCTGACTAGCGTCCGGGGGGGTTGCCGGGGTTTCAACGGGCCAGTCCCTCCACCCCTCTCGATGTGGTGCTGCTATGTGGCGCGGCACTATA
>CAYZPZ010000048.1:0-11558 GCA_964480205.1 uncultured Conexibacteraceae bacterium | reverse complement strand
CGAGGCAGCCGAGGAGGCGCGCGGCCAGTTCGAGGACATGGGCCTGGTGATGTTCGAGCCGGCCCCGTTCCAAAGCGAGAACGCCGTCGGCCTGCTGGCCGAGCGAGCGGACGAGCTCGGGGCGGAGACGATCTCCGACCTCGAGGGCGAGGCCAACACCCTGACGCTATTCGGCTCTCCCGAGTGCCGCCAGCGCGTCGACTGCCTGGTCGGGCTGCAGGATGGCTATGGCCTCCAGTTCGCCAAGTTCACGCCTATCGACATCGAGCAGCGCTACGCGGTGCTCGACAGCGGCCAGGCCGACCTCTCGATCCTGTTCACGACCGATGGTGAGCTCGCGGCCTCGGACAAGTACGTGCTCCTCGAGGACGACGAGGATGTCTTCCCGGCGGCCGGGAACCCTGCGTTCGTGACGGATGAGGCGACCATCGATCGGGCCGGCCCCGACTATCAGGAGGCGATCGAGTTGGTCCAGGAGGGCCTGACGGCCGAGGTGATGCAGGAACTCAACGCCCGGGTCGACATCGACCGCGAGCAGCCCGCCGACGTCGCCCGGCAGTACCTGCAGGAGGAGGGCTACATCGAGTAACAGCAGGTGTGATCCGTGAACGCGAGGGCCGGGGCTCAGCCCCGGCCCTCGTCATTCAGGATGCGTGATGCGAAGCGGCTGCGAGCTCAGCGAGTCTCGGGGCCGCGGTCCCGTCCGCGGTCGCCTTCGACCTTCTCCTTGACCTTGTCCTTCGCGTCGTCGAACTTGTCCTTGACCGTGGCCTTGCCGCGATCGAACTTACCTTCCCGCTTGAGCTTCTCGTCGTCGGTGAGATCGCCAGCGGCTTCTTTGGTGCGGCCCTTGGCCTCATCGATCTTCTCGCCCATCGAGTTTCACTCCTTCGATATCGGGTTCCCCCATTGCATTACCCGACCGCACGCAGGGCGAAAACGAGGCTGGTCAATCCGGGCGCGCCGCGCCATCATCTAAACCTCGGATGTCCGCTCCCGCCCGCGAGCCGCTCAGCTTCGACGACGCCCAGATCCTGCGGCTGGAGTCCGAGGCGATCAAGGGTCACACCGGCAAGCTGCTGGTGATCGAGGCCAATGGCGGCGGCGAGCGGCTCGACGCCGAGCGGCTGCGCGCCCGGGTCGCCGAGCGGGTCGGGGCGCTGCCCCTCCTGCGCCGGCGCGTTGAGATGCCGCGGCGCGGCGAACCCCACTGGGTCGAGGTTCCCCACCCGGACCTCGACTGGCACGTTGCCGCTCGCACCGGCCCGCCGCTCGAAGATCTCTCCTTCCGGGCGCGCGCCGGCGAGATCCTGGCGGAGCGACTCGATCACGCTCGCCCGCTCTGGCGCCTGGACGCGGTCCCACTCGAGGCCGGCAGGCTCGGGGTGGTCGGCCGCATCCACCACGCCCTCGCCGACGGAGTCACAGCGATCAGGACCCTGTCCGACCTGCTCTGGGACGAGCATGGCGGCGCGACGCCGGCCGGCCGGCGGACGCCGGGTCGCGGCGCACACCGGGCGGGACCCCCGGGGGAGAGCCCCGCGGCCGAGCGGCGGCAGCCCTCGCTGCTGGTGCGGCTGCCGCGGGTGCTTCGGCGCGAGCTCCGGCCCGGCCGCGACAGCGTCCTGGACCGCCACATCGGGCCGCGCCGCGAGGTCGCCTGGACCGCCTTTCCCCTGGCCCAGCTGAAGCGGATCGGCCACGCCGGCGGGGGCACGGTCAACGACGCGGTGCTGGCAGCGGTGGCGGGCGGCCTGCACCGCTGGCTCGGCCGGCTCGATGCGACCCCGAAGGTGCTCCGCGCCCAGGTCCCGGTCTGCCTGCACCTGCGCGACGCCGATGAGACCGTCGGCAACCGCGACTCCTTCCTCAACGTCGATCTGCCCATCTCCGAGCCCGACCCCGCCGAGCGGCTGCGCACGATCGCATCGGAGACCAGCGAGAGGAAGCTGGACCACGATGCCGAGGCCCTCTATGCCTTCTTTCACGCCCTGGGGCGCTTCCGCCCGCTCCACGACGGGGTGACCAGGCTGATCTCCGGCCCGCGCGAGTTCGCGCTCTCGGTCTCCAACGTCCCCGGCCCGCGCCACCGGCCGATGATCTGCGGGCACGAGCTGCGCGAGTTCTGCTCATTCGCCGAGCCCGCCGACCGTCACGCCCTGCGGCTGGCGGTGGTCTCGCTCGGCGACGAGCTCGCCTTCGGGCTCTGCTCGGACCCCGAGGCGATCGGCGGCCTCGACCGCCTAGCGGACGCCCTCGAAGAGTCGGTGGCCGAGCTGGCGGAGGCGACGGCGCGGTGAGCGCGAGGCGGCGGAAGCTGAGTGAGTACGAGCGCAAGCGCGACTTCGCCAAGACGCCCGAGCCCGGGCGCGGCAAGCGCGCCAAGCAGGCGCGCTCCAAGCGCAAGAGGACGCCGAAGCGCCGGCACCCGCGCTTCTCCATCCAGAAGCACTCGGCGACCTCGCTCCACTACGACCTGCGGCTCGAGGTCGACGGGGTGCTCGCCTCCTGGGCGGTGCCCAAAGGCCCCTCGCTCGATCCCCGCGACAAGCGGCTGGCCATGCGCACCGAGGACCACCCCCTCGAATACCTTGAGTGGGAGGGCGTGATCCCCAAGGGGGAGTACGGCGCCGGTCCGATGATCGTCTGGGACCGCGGCGTCTACCAGAACATCTCCGAGACCCGCCGCGGCGAGCCGCTGGAGATGAGCGAAGCCCTGGAGAAGGGGGACGTCAAGATCTTCCTGCTCGGCGAGAAGGTGAAGGGCGCCTACGCCCTCGTCCGCACCTCCGACGCCGGCGAGCGTGAGAAGTGGCTGCTGATCAAGAAGCGCGGCGAGGGCGCCGACGCCCGCCGCCGCCCCACCTCGTCTGCGCCGGAGTCCGTTCTCAGCGGCCGCACGATCGAGCAGCTGCTGAAGGAGGAGGGCTGACCGCTCGGCGGCCCCGGCGCTAGCCTCCGTTTGATGGCGACCACTGCTGAGGCAAGGACGCTGCCGAATCTGATCGCCGGGGAGTGGGTGGACGCCGCGGCCGGGCAGACGCTTGAAGATCGCGATCCGGCCACCGGCGAGCTGGTCGCGCACGTGCCGCTCTCCGGCGCCGCCGATGTCGACGCCGCGGTGCGGGCGGCGCGCGCGGCCCAACCCGAATGGCGCGCTGTGCCGCCCCAGCAGCGCGCCCGCGCGGTGCTGGCGCTGCGCGACGCGCTCGTCGCCCACCGCGAGGAGCTGACCGCGCTGGTCACCGCCGACATGGGCAAGACCCTGGCCGACGCCGACGGCGAGGTCGGGCGCGGGATCGAGTCGGTCGAGTCGGCCGCGGCGATCCCGCACCTGCTCAAGGGAGAGACGCTCGAGGGGGTCGCCTCCGGCCTGGACGTGGAGATGGTCCGCCAGCCCGTGGGGGTGGTCGCCGCGATCACCCCGTTCAACTTCCCGGCGATGATCCCGCTCTGGTTTCTGCCCTACGCCGTCGCCTGCGGCAACGCCTTCGTCCTGAAGCCCTCCGAGCGCGACCCGCGGCCGGCGGCGCGGATCTGTGAGCTGATCGCCGAGGGCGAGATCTTCCCGCCCGGCGTGGTCAACCTGATCCACGGCGGCCGCGAGGCGGTCGAGGGCATCCTCGGCCACGACGGGGTGGACGCAATCTCGTTCGTCGGCCAGGCCAGCACCGCCCGGCTGGTGGCGACGCGTGCGGCCGAGACCGGCAAGCGGGTGCAGGCGCTGGGCGGCGCCAAGAACTCGATGCTCGTCGCCGCGGACGCCGACCTGGAGGTGGCGGTGCCGGCGATCATGGGATCCGCCTTCGGCGCCGCCGGGCAGCGCTGCCTGGCGGGGTCGGTCTGCGTGGTGGTCGGCGACGCGGCGCGCCAGGCGGAGGTCCGCGAGGGGCTGCGGGACGCCGCCCAGCGGCTGAGCACGGGTGCCGGCGCCGATCCCGGCACCGACGTCTGCCCGATGGTCTCGCCCGAGTCGCGCGAGCGCGCCGAGGCCGCGATCGCGGCGGCGGAGACCGAGGGCGCCGAGCTGGTCCTCGACGGCCGCCTCGGCGGGGGTGACGCCGGGGCGCTGCTCGGCCCCACCCTGGTCCGTGTCAGCGACCCCGAGTCCGAGCTCGCCCGCGAGGAGATCTTCGGCCCCGTGCTGGCGCTGGTCGAGGTCCCGGACCTCGACGCGGCGATCTCCTTCGCCAACGGCTCACGCTACGGCAACGCCGGCTCGATCTTCACCACCTCGGGAGCGACCGCCCGCGCCTACCGCTGGGGGATCGAGGCCGGGATGCTCGGGGTCAACGTCGGCGTACCCGCCCCGGTCGCCTGGTTCCCGTTCTCGGGCTGGAAGGACTCCATCGACGGCGACCTGCACGCCAACGGGACCGACGCGGTCGACTTCTACACGCGCAAGAAGGTGGTCACGGCACGCTGGTAGCTGCGTGCCGTTGAAGAGAGAGAGAGGCCGGGCTGAGCCCGGCCCCTCCGCTGTGAATCGAACCCGCCGAGTTACTCAGGGCAGGGGAATGCTGCCCGGCCCACCGGAGCCCGAGCCGCCGCCGGGGCCGCCGGAGCCGCCGCCGCCGCCGAACTCGGAGCCGCCGGAGCCGCCGCCGCCGCCGGAGCCGCCGGAGCCGCCGCCTGAGCCGGTGTCGGAGCCGCCGGAGCCGCCGCCGCCGCCGGGGCCGCCGGAGCCGCCGCCTGAGCCGCTGCTCAGGGTTTCGGCGTTACCGCCTTCCCCACCGCGTGAGCAGGGATCGCCCTGTGCCTGACCCTGGCGATGATCCGCCGCCTTGGCGGACGCCTCCGCCGCGATCGTCTGACCCTTCTCGCAGCCCTGGGCCGAGGTGTTGCGGGCTGTATCGGAGACGGTGGCGCCGTGATCGGCATTCGTCACCGCGTCCTTCGCGGTGTCGCTCGCCTGATCGGGCAGGGTCACGGCACCCGCGACCCCCACCCCGAGTACGAGCACCGCCGAGGCGGCGATCGCCGTGAGTCGACGCTGATTTATGGTTCGCATCGGTTCCCTCCTGGTAGTGGAAGCGGTTTCTCCGGCGTCCCCCAGCCGACGCGCCGCCTCATGGATCACGGCGAGGTGTCGCGCAGCGACGTGGGGAGCCGGGTCCCGCACGAGATCCCGACGCAGCTCCTCGATCAGGGCCGGAAGCTCAGGGTTCCCCTCGACCTCGCGGCCGGAGAGAATCGCCTCGACCAGTTCGGGGCTGAATCGGTTCATCTCATCCGGGTAATCGTCGAAGCCGTCCATCAGGAAACGCCCTGTCGCTTCAGCGCTTTCGCCAATGCCCGCAGAGCTCGGCGCTGCAGCGTCTTCACCGCACCCTCGGACTTGGAGAGGACTGAGGCGACCTCGGCAACCGAGAGGTCCGCGACCACGCGCAGAAGCAGGACCGAGCTCTGATCCGGGGTGAGGTCGAGCACCGCGCGCGCCACCGGGCCGGGGAGAACCGGATCGCGCCTATCGACGGCGGGCTCCGAGAGCCGCTCGACCAGCTCATCCGGGTCCGCCGTCGTCTCCGGATGCCGGCTTCGCCAGCGCCGCTGGTCGATCAGGCGCCGGTGGGCGATCGAGAACGCCCACGCTCGAAAGGCCCGCTCGTCGCCGCTGAAGGAGGAGATCCCCCGAACGATGCCGACGAAGACCTCCGAGGCGGCGTCCTCCGGTTCCGGGGCCCCCTTCCCCCGAAGGTATCCGAGGACGCCCGCAGCCAGCTCGCGGTAGAGGAGCTCGAGGGCCCAGTCGGCGCCCGCCTGAGCGGCCTTCAGCACCTCGGGGAAGGTCGGCCCGATCGCCACCCTTCGATTATCGGCATCCGCTCAGGCGATGGCGCCGGTTCTCGGCGCCGGTACGAGCCCGCGGTCCGGCTAGCGGCGGCGCGAGGTGCCCTCCAGGATCACCTGGGCCACCAGGTCCGGCTGGTCCCAGGTGGGCACGTGCCCGCAGCCCGGCAGCTCGACCTGCGTGACGCGCCGCGGCAGAATCCCCCTTCTTCAGCGGCCGGTTGCGGACGACGCGATCGTGCTCTGCCCAGGCCAGGGTCAGCGGGACCTTCAGGTCGGAGAGGTCCCCGACCACGTTGGCGCGCATCAGCCGGCTCGCCTCGGGATACCCGGAGCCGCCGCCATAGCCGCGGACGAGCTCGGCCGCCTCGCGGGCGGAGAGTCGCGCGGGGTTGTGGATGTTGCCGGCGAGCGCCGCACGGCGGACCGCCGGGACCCGGAGCAGCAGCGGCGCCAGCGGCCGAGTGAGCCGGGCCGCGGCGTAGGCGGTATTGCGCTGGGACCCGAGGGGCTCGCGCCAGAACCCGGCCGAGCAGAGCCCGACCACCGCGGTGGCCCCGCCCTGCCGCGCGCACTCGATCGCCACCCACGAGCCGAGCGAGATGCCCGCCAGGGCCGGGCGCTCCAGGCCCAGGGACTCGTAGAAGTCGAGCACCGCGGTGGCGAGGTTGGCGGCGCTCGGCTCGATCCCGGTGGGCAGCGACGGCGAGCCGCCGAAACCCGGCATGTCCACGGCCACCACCTCGCGCTCTGCGGCGAGCCTGTCCATTACCGGCGTCCACTGGGCGAGGGTGCCGCCGAGCGAGTGCAGGAGCAGCAGCGGCGGACCCTCGCCGCGGCGGACGAAGTTGAGTCGCCCGGAAGGGGCGGGGCGTTGCCGTAGGAACCCGATCACAGCTTGAGCTCGTACTCGACCCAGTCCGATCCCTCGGCGCCAACCCGCTCGTACAGGGCCCGGGCGCGGGCGTTGTCGGGGCGGGTGAGCCAGTCGAGCGCGGGCGCGCCGCGCTGGCGGCAACGCTCCGCGCAGGCCTCGATCAGGGCCTCGGCGATCCCCTTTCCGCGCACCTCCGGAACCACGAACAGGTCCTCGAGGTGGCCCATCTTCGCCCCGCGCGAGGCCGACCAGCGCCAGTCCATCGTCGCCACTCCGACCGCCCTCCCGTCGCCGTCGCGGGCGACGAAGACCGCGCCTTCCTCCGGCTGAGAGGTCAGCGTCCGCAGCAGTGCCCTGAGGCCGTCGTCGGGGGGCTCGAATTCGTAGAAGTCGCAGTAGGCGCGCATCAGCGGCAGCAGCGCCTCGACCTCGTCGGGGCGCGCGGCGCGGATCTCGACGCCCTCGGCAAGCGTTCTGGCCGCACTGGTGCCGGGCTCGGTCGGCATGGCGCTCGATACTACGCGCGCCCCACCCGATGAACGTCCCGCGTCCCCCTGTACAGCAGCAACTCCGGGACGTTCGACAGTTCAGCTAGACCAGCGTCACCTCGGCCCCAGCGTGTGCCGACAGGGCGGCAGCCAGTGCCCTGTCGGCCGTGATCAGCGCTGCCTCGAGGCCGATTGCAAGGGCTCCGTAGAAGGCGTCATAGGTGCTGAGGTTGCGGCGGAGCGACCAGGCCTGCTCGGTCAACGGCGCCAGCGGGTAGCGGGTGATCGGCAGGTCGATCAGATCGGCTACGGCCTCGCCCGCGCGCCCGGGGGCGATCCGCCCGCCCCGCTCATGCCGACGGAGGACGTGGAGCACCTCGGCGTCGAGCAGCGACGGCGCGTGCGCGCCCCCCGGTTCGTCGAAGATCGCTGTCTCCACCTCGTCGGACGCGGGCAGGCGCAGCAGCAGCTCCGCCGCCGCCGACGCGTCGACGACGATCACTCGCCGTGGTCTCGAAGGCGGCGAATCGTGGTGGCCGGCCGCTCGTCCACCGCCGCCTCGCTTCGGGACGCAAGTCGCGAGCGCAGCTCGTCGGCGGAGGGGCGGGCGGCGATCAGCTCCAGCTCGGCGCGGAGGTACTCCGACAGCGATGTGCCCGCCTGCGCGGCGCGGGACTTGAGCGTGCGGTGAACCTGCTCCGGGACCGCCCGGATCTGAACCAGCTTGCTCATCGCTTCGCGATGTTAGCATGCGTGGCACATACAGACGCGTCGGAGCGCCTCCCCGGCGCTGCGCCTGACAGCGACCCTCTCCACCGTGGGCCCGCGAGGAACGGGCACCCGCGGGGCGAATAGGACGGGCATGCCCACGCCCGAGTTCACCCCGCGCGGGATCGCGCGCACCGTGCTGATCGTGGTCGCCGTGCTGCTGGCCCTGTACGTGCTCTACCTGCTGCGCAAGCCGCTGAGCTGGCTGGTGATCGCGGCATTCATCGCGATCGCCGCAGCCGGCCCGGTCAATGTGCTGCAGCGCCGGATAAAGCGAGGCTTCGCGATCGCGCTGGTCTACATCGGGCTGATCCTGATCCCGATCGGGCTCGGCGCGCTGCTCGTCCCCCCGCTGGTCGGGGAGGTCGAGGATCTCGCCAACAACGCGCCGGAGTACGCCCAGGACGTCGAGGAATTCGTCTCCGACAACAGAACGCTCAACGACCTCAACCAGGACTACGACATCACCACCAAGCTGCAGGAGGAGGCCGAGAAGGCGCCGGAGAAGATCCCCGACGCCGCCGGCGTGCTCAGCGACATCGGCGTCGGGCTGGTCAACTCGATCTTCGCCGCGGTGACCATCTTCATCCTCAGCATCTTCATGGTCGCCGGCGGACCGCGCTGGATCAACGGCTTCGTCGAGGCCCAGCGACCCGAGCACGCCGAGCGCATCGAGCGCACCCTGCGGCGGATCGCCAACGCGGTCGGCAACTACGTCGGCGGCGCCCTGCTGCAGGCGACGATCGCCGGGGTAACCGCCTTCATCGTGCTCAAGCTCCTCAGCGCGCCCTTCGCCGGCCCGCTCGCAGTGGTGGTCTTCTTCTTCGACCTGATCCCCGTGGTCGGCGCCACGATCGCCGCCTTCCTGGTGGCGATCGTGATGCTGTTCGTCAACTTCCCTGTGGGGCTGATCGTCTGGGTGATCTACGCGATCGTCTACCAGCAGGTCGAGAACTACGTGATCCAGCCGCAGATCCAGAGGCGCGCCACGGAGATCGAGCCGTTCGTGGTGCTCGTCTCGGTGCTCTTCGGCGCGACGCTCTTCGGGGTGATCGGGGCGCTGCTGGCGATCCCCACCGCGGCCTCGATCCAGATCGCCATCCACGAGTGGCGCGAGTACCGGCGCAGCCTGGAGGGCGAGGGCGCCGAGGCGGCCGCGGAGCCGGCCGCCGGCTGAGCCTCCGGGCCCGCGTGATTGGATAGGGGCCGTGGGCAAGCCGAGGATCCTGCTCGTGCCGATGCTCACCGAACTCGAGTGGCGGGTGAAACCCGAGCTTGAGCGGTGGGCGGAGGTGGCCTCCTACGACGCACCAGGGATCACCGAGGGATCCGAGGCGATGCCCACGCCTGACGCCGTCGCCGAGGCCGGGCTGCGCGAGCTGGACGAGCTCGGCTGGGAGCGCTGCACCGTGGTTGCCGACGAGTTCGGGGTGGCGATCGCGGCGCGCATCGCCGAGGCCAGACCCGAGGCGATCGAGGCGCTCGCGCTCGGGCACGCACGGCTATCGAACCGCACCGGCGGCGCGCGGCCCGCGGTCAACCCCGAGGTCCGCTTGGCCTTCCAGGGGGTGGCGGAGACCGACCACCGCAGCTGGGTGCGAGCCTTCGGCAAGCTGAGCGCCGGCGAGGGCGGGATCGCCGGCTACGACGAGGAGTTCATCGAGAGCTTCATGGAGCTGGTCCGCCCGGGCGCGCCCGCCGCCTACATGGAGCGGGCCTTCTCGGACGAGGGCGCCTGGGATCAGGCCCTGCGCTCGCTCGAGGTCCCGATGCTGCTGGTCGAGCACAAGGGGTGCCTGCTCTTCACCCGCGACGGCTATGAGGACGCTGTCGCGGCGTTCCCCGAGGCCGACACGGACTCGGTCACGCTCAAGCCCAGCGCCAGCCCGGAGTTCGCCGAGCGCGTCCGGGAGCTCGCCTCCGCCCTATGAGCTCTCGACCTCGCTGATCTCGAGCGTGTTGCCATCGGGATCGGCGATCCAGGCGGCCTTGTAGGGGCCGGATTGCATCAGCCCGTTCTCGGTCTTGAGCCCGGGCATGTCGTACTCCTCGAAGGTGACGCCGCGGCCGCGGAGCTCCTCCATCACCTGCTCGATCCCCTTCACGGTCCAGCCGGCGACGGTGTTCTTGGCCGTGCCGGCCGAGCCGGAGACGGCGAGGAAGAACCAGGTGCCGTCCGCGCATTCGTACCAGGCACCGCCCTCACCCATCTCCTGCTTCGGCTTCAGCCCCAGCTTCTCCTCGTACCAGGCCTTGGAGCGTCCGAGGTCCGAGACCGCCACCACGGCGTAGAGCGGGTACTTGTCCAGCATTTCTCCCCTCCTCCTCCGTTGACGTGTGGAGCATCATGCCGCGCCGCACGCCCCCGCACAAGGGCTCGGCTCAACCCGCGGGCCAGACGATGATGCTTACCCGCCCTGGTCGCCCTGACTCGCCTCGATCCCGCGCCGCAGGATGTCGCGCAGGGTGCGCTGGTCGGGCTCCGACAGCGCGGCGATCTGCGGTGGCGGCTCGGCCAGCCGCTTGGTGATCTCCGCACGCATGCGCTCGCCCTCCTCGGTGAGCACCAGCAACTTGACCCGGCGATCGCCTTCGCTCGCCTCGCGGCGCACCAGGCCTCGCTCCTCGAGCCGGTCGGTGATCCCGGTGACGTTGGAGTTGTCGCAGAACAGCACCTTGGCGAGCTCGCCCATCGGCCGAGGCCCCGTGCCGAGGATGCGCAGGGCGATCGCCTGCTGGGGCGCGAGTTCGAACTCCTGGGCGATCGCGAACACACGCGGCTTGTTGGCGATCATCAGCCAGTGCAGTAGTCCCCAGGCCTCGCTGCCGGGATCGGTGCGGCCGGCCTCGGCGGCGAGCCATCCCAGGTGCGTCGGGACGTGTTCGACCTTGGCAGGTTCCATCTAGTTACCGATGTTACTCGGTTCCCTCAACAATTGCAAACCTCAACTTTTGATGTATATTGCCGTTCTTATCGGCAACCACTGTGCACCTCAAGCATAGAAAGGGAAGCGGAGCAAATGGCTGAGAGCCTCAACGGAAGTGCACTCCCGGACAACGGCATCACCGCGGGCGGCCTGGCCCGCGAGTTCAAGGGTGGGGTGCGCGCGGTCGACGGCATCGACCTGGAGGTCCGCCCCGGCTCGATCTACGGCTTCCTCGGCCCCAACGGCGCCGGCAAGTCGACCACGGTCCACATGCTCACCACCCTGCTGCCGCCCAGCTCGGGGTCGGCGACCGTTGCCGGCCACGACGTCGCCACCGAGGGCGCCGCCGTTCGCGACTCGATCGGCGCGGCGCTGCAGGAGGCGGCGCTGGATCCTCAGCTCAGCGCCCGCGAGCACATGCGCCTACAGGGCGCGCTGCACGGCATTCCCAAGCGCGAGCGGGCCCGCCGCGGCGAGGAGCTGATCGCGCGGGTCGGGCTGACCGAGGCCGCGGACCGCAAGGTGGGCGGCTACTCGGGCGGGATGAAGCGCCGGCTCGACCTGGCCCTGGCTCTGCTCCATCGGCCGCGGGTCCTCTTCCTGGACGAGCCTACGACCGGACTCGACATCCAGAGCCGCACCGCGCTCTGGGACGAGGTCGCCCGGCTCTCCCGCGACGACGGGGTCACGGTCTTTCTCACCACCCAG
>CAYZPZ010000047.1:0-11750 GCA_964480205.1 uncultured Conexibacteraceae bacterium | reverse complement strand
CATGTCGTCGAGGGTGTCGACCGCAACCCCCTCCACCCCGACCTCCCCGAGGCTGCGATCGGCGTCGGAGTCCAGTCCCATCAGGGTGGGCATGTCGAAGGCGGTGGAGAGTCCGGTCTGGCCGTGGTCCAGCAGGTAGCGGAAGCGCTCGTTGGTCTCCTCCGCGGTGCCGAAGCCCGCGAACTGGCGCATCGTCCACAGCCGTCCGCGGTACATCGAGGGGTGGATGCCGCGGGTGAAGGGGTACTCGCCGGGATAGCCCAGATCCGCGTCGGGATCGGAGTCGGCGCGGTCGTCGGGCGTGTACAGCGGCTTGACCGGAGCCCCCGAGATCGTCTCGAACAGCGCCTCGCGCTCCTCCAGGCGCTCGTAGACCTCCTGCATCCACTCGTGGGCGCGGCGTCGCGCCTCGGGTTCGACGGCCATGGGCTCAGTCTAGATCCAGGCGGTCAGCGTCGGCGCATCGCGCGCAGGCGGCGGCCCTGGCGGCGGCGGGCGATCAGGGCCCGCGAGGAGCCGCCGATGGCCGCGGCCAGGGCTGTCGCCCCGACCATCGCCAGCTTGCGGCCGAGCTGCTCGAAGCGCATCACCCGCCAGCCCTCGGCCCTGGCCACCTCGAGCAGGGCGCGATCGGGATTGACCACCACCGGATTGCCCACGCAGCGCAGCATCGGCAAGTCGCTGGCCGAGTCGGAGTAGGCGTAGGACGAATCGAGGTCGATCGAGTGCTCGGCGGCGTAGTGCCGGATCGCCTCCACCTTGCCCTTGCCGTAGACGAAGGGCCCGTCGAGCTCGCCGGTGTAGTTGCCGCTATCGGGGTCGACCTTGTAGGCGGTCCCAATCCCGTCCTCCATGCCCAGCACGTTCGCGAGCTGCGCGACCAGGTCGTTGCCGGCGGCGCTGACGATGAAGGTGGCCCGGCCCTCGTCCTGGTGGTGGTGGACCTCCTCCAGCATCTCGGGATAGACGCGCGGCAGGATGCCGGCCAGAACCTCCGGGCCCATCCGCGTGATCTCGCGCTCGGGGACCCCCTTGAAGGTCTCACGCGCCACCCGAAGCAGCTCCTTGGTCTCGTCGTCGGTCGCCCCGCGCAGCCGGTAGCGGACGTGGTCGCGCCCCCAGCGGGCGAGCTGGCGCCGCGAGACCAGGCCATGGCGCGCCGCGATCCGGGCGAAGACCATTCCGCTCGACCCCGCCATCAGGGTCTTGTCCAGGTCGAAGAAGGCGGCGGAGCGGCGCCCGTCGCCGTCCGACCCCTCGCGGGGCGAGTTAGTAGCTCTATGCGCTACCAAGTCGCCCCGCCGGCGGCTAGGCGCCGTTGACCTCGAGGATGATCGCGTCGCCCTGGCCGCCGCCGGAGCAGATCGCAGCGCAGCCCAAGCCACCGCCGCGGCGCTGCAGCTCGTGGATCAGAGCGCCGACGATGCGGGCGCCCGACGCCCCGATGGGGTGGCCGAGCGCGATCGCCCCGCCGTTGACGTTGACCTTGTCGTCGGAGACGCCCAGCATCCGCATCGAGTTGAGCGCCACCGAGGCGAAGGCCTCGTTGATCTCCCAGAGGTCTATGTCCTCGGGCGAGCGGCCGATCTTCTCCAGCGCCTGCTTTGCCGCGTTGGCCGGCGTCCGCGCCAGGTAGGGGAACTCGTCGGCGACCTGGCCATAGCCGAGCACCGTGGCGACCGGGCTGCGGCCGTTCTGCTTGGCCCACTCCTCGGAGGCGACCACCACTGCGGCCGCCCCGTCGTTGACGCCCGGCGAGTTCCCCGCGGTGTGCGTGGCGTCGTCGCCCCCCACCGCCTTCAGCTTGGCGAGCGTCTCCAGACTGGTGTCGGGGCGGATCGCCTCGTCGACCTCGACCACGGTGTCGCCCTTGCGGCCCTTGACGGTGACCGAGACGATCTCCTCGGCGAGCTTGCCGTCCTCGGTCGCCCTGTGGGCGAACTGATGCGAGCGCTCGGCGAACTTGTCCATGTCGGCCCGACTGATCTCGAGCTCGTTGGAGACCTCGCTCGCCTCGTTGATCATCTGCTTGTCGGTGAACGGGTTGGTGAGCCCGTCGTGGGTCATCGCATCGACGGCGCTGACGTCGCCCATGCGGAAGCCGAAGCGGGCGCCGGGCAGCAGGTAAGGCGCCTGGCTCATCGACTCCATGCCGCCGGCCACGCCCAGATTGAGGTCGCCGGCGCGGATCGCCTGGTCGGCGAGGCCGATCGTGCGCATGCCCGAGGCGCAGACCTTGTTGACGGTCTCCGAGGGCACGTCCTTGGGGATGCCCGCCTTGATCTGCGCCTGGCGGGAGGGGATCTGGCCCTGGCCGGCCTGCAGCACCTGCCCGTAGAGAACTCCCTCGACCTGATCGGTGCCGACCTCGGCCCTCTGCAGGGCCTCGCCGATCGCCGTCCCGCCCAGGTCCGTCGCGTCGAGGGGTGCGAGCCCGCCGCCCATCTTCCCGAAGGGGGTCCGAGCCGTGGAGAGGATCACCGTCTTCGACATCTGTGCCTTTCGTCTCGCCGTGCGGCCGACCGCCCGGCAGTTACAAGTTCGGCAATAGATCGTAATCGGCGGCCGCCTCCGGCCGGCTCCCGAGTCCGGCACGAGGGTCCTCCCCGCCGAGGTCATAAGCTCCGCCGCCCGTGCGCGTCGAGGTCGCCGACACACCGATCGTGGAAAGCGACGCGGAGCTGGTCGCCGTGCCGCTCTTCCAGGGCGAGGAGCTTCCAGCGCCGCTCGCGGACGCCCGCGGCGCGACCGACGTCCGCGCCGGGTTCAAGCGCAGGACGCTGATCCACCCCGAGCGACCCCAGCGCGTCCTGGTGATCGGGCTAGGCGCCGCCGATGAGTTTGACCCCGAGCGGGCGCGGAGGGCCGCGGCGCTGGCCGCTCGGAGCGCCGCCGAACTCCGCGCCGGCAACCTGGCGCTCCAGGTGCCCGGCGGCGGCGAGCGCGGGGCGGTGGCCGCCGCGCTGGTGGAGGGGGCGATCCTTGCCTCCTACCGGTTCGACCGCTTCAAGTCGTCCCCCTCCCGGGGCGACGAGGAGGGCGACGACGACGGCGAGCCGCGCCCGCTCGAGCGGCTGACGCTGCACGGGCCGGCCGAGGCAGCCGAGGCGGCCGAGATGGCGCGGGTAGCCGCCGAGGCCGCCAACCGTGCCCGGGAGCTGCAGGACCTGCCCTCCAACCTGCTCACGCCCAGCTACCTCGCCGACCGCGCCGAGGAGATCGCCGCCGGACATGGGTCGGTCTCGGTCGAGGTGATGGGCCGCGAGGAGATCGCGGCGAAGGGCATGGGCGGGCTGGAGGCGGTTGCCCAGGGCACCGCCGAGGAGCCGCGGCTGATCGTGCTCCGCTACGGCGGGGCCGATGGCGGCGGCCAGCCTCTGGGCCTGGTGGGCAAGGGCATCACCTTCGACACCGGCGGCATCTCGATCAAACCCTCGGCCTCGATGCACGAGATGAAGATGGACATGTCCGGGGCTGCCGCCGTGCTGGAGGCGACCGCCGCGATCGCCGAGCTCGAGCTGCCGCTGAACGTGATCGCGGTCGTTCCGGCCACCGAGAACATGCCGAGCGGCACCGCGATCAAGCCCGGCGACATCATCACGCAGCTCAACGGCAAGACGGTCGAGGTCAACAACACCGACGCCGAGGGCCGGCTGATCCTGGCCGACGCGCTCGCCTACGCGGTCGAGCTCGGCGCCGAGCCGATCGTCGACCTGGCCACCCTGACCGGCTCGGTGCTGGTGGCGCTGGGGTCCACCTACGCGGGGCTGATCGCCAACGACGACGACTGGGCCCGTCGGGTGCAGGCCGCCGCCGACCGCACGGGCGAGCTCGCCTGGCGGCTCCCCCTGCACCCCGAGTACAAGCGCCTGACCCAGGGCAAGGCGGCCGACCTCGCCAATGTCGGCTCAAACCGCAAGGCCGGCACGATCTACGCCGGCTCCTTCCTGGAGGAGTTCGTCGACGGTCGCTCCTGGGCGCACCTGGACATCGCCGGCACCGCCTGGGACACCGGTCGCGAGTACGTCGGCAAGGGACCCACCGGATTCGGAGTGCGGCTGCTGGTCGAGCTCGCCCGCTCCCTGGCTTCAGACGGCCAGTAGCCGCAGCAGCCGACGGGCCAGGGCGCCGTCGCCGTCCAGCTTGACCCGTCCGCGGGCGAGGCGTCCCAGCGCCTGCCGCCCACGCGCGGCCCGGGGATCGGGCACCCCGTGAAGCCGCCCGCCGAGGGTGGGAACGGTGGCGAAATGGACGATGTCCGGCAGGCGCCCGGAGATGACCAGGTCGGGCTTTCGCAGATCGCCGTCCTCGACCACGATGGTGCGGGGACGGAAGGCGATCCGCAGCGGCGCGAACTCCTCGGCGAAGCGGAAGACCACGCGGCCGCGCATCCGCTCGGCGAGCTCGGGCTCGCGGGCGATCCCGCGCTCGATCAGACCGTAGATGCTGGGGGCCACCCCGTCCTGCACCAGCCGGCCCAGCCGGACCCTGGGGCGCTCTCCGTTCCGCGCGCTCATTCCCGCGATCGTAGGATGAGGCGCTCGGTGACCGGCCTCAGCCCAGCCCTGCGCGCGATCTTCCTTGCCTTCGCCGGGCTCGCCGCGATCGCCGGCGGCCTGCTGTTCATCGGCGCGACCGACACCGAGGACTGGTTCTCGTGGACGATCCAGCCGCCGCTGACCGCCGCGGCGCTGGGGGCGTTCTTCTGGTCGGCCTGCGCCCTGCTGGCGACCGCGGCGCGATCACCCGACTGGCCGGCAGCCAGGCCGGTGGCCTACCCCGTGCTGGCGATCGCGACCATCCTCCTGATCGTCACCCTGGTCCACCTCGACCGCTTCGACCTGGACAGCCTCTTCGGCATCTTCTGGCTCTGCGCGTACATCGTCGCCCCGCCCCTGCTGATCTGGGGGATCGCCACCCAGCCCGGGCGCGAGCGGGGGGAGCAAGCCGGCGCGGCGCTGCCCGGGCCCCTGCGCTGGGTGCTGCTGATCGAAGGGGTCGTCCTGTTTGCGGTCGGGGCATTGATGCTGTTCGCCCCGGGCGGCGCCGAGGAGATCTGGCCCTGGGCGCTGTCCGCGCTCACCTCGCGGGCCCTGGGGGCGTTCAATGTCGGGGTGGGCCTGGTCGCCCTGCTGGTGGTGCGGCAGGACCGCATCGGCTCCTTCGCGGGGATGCTCGCGGCCTACGTCTCGCTCGGGCTGCTGCAGCTTCTGGCGGTGGCCCTGCACAGTCCGGACCTCGGCGAGGACGACCTCAGCACCGCCGTGTACCTCGCCTTCTGGGTGGCCGTGGTCGCGACCGCCGCCTACGCCTGGATCGCCGCCAGGGCCTCGTCGGGCTCGTAGAAGGCGTCGACGCGAATCCCCTTGCCGTCGCGCATCGTCCATACGTGCGCGTAGCGGGCGTCGAGCTCCAGGTTGGAGAGGCGCCCGGTGGCGGTCGTGTGGATCACCACCGCGACCTTGTCGCCCGCCTCCCGGGTCTGGACGATCTCCTGGTTGAAGCTCTCCCATTGCGCCAGGAAGTCGCTGAGGAAGGCGGCGATCGCCTCGCGGCCGCGGTGCACGTCGGGCTCGGGCAGCGCGCCGCTCTCGTACCACTCGGCATCCTCGGCCAACGCCTCCATAGCCGCGTCGACGTCGCCGCGGTTGACGGCCTCATACGAAGCTCGGACGACCTGCTCGTCGCTGGCCACGGTCAAAACCGTATCCACCGCCGGGTCCATCAGGCGGCCAGATCCGCCTCGGCGCGGATCGGGCCGGTCTCACTGGCGGCGCCCGGCGAACGCGAGCGCCGCCTCCGGGGCGTTCACCGCGATGCGCCGCTCGCGGCGGCCGGCGACTGTCCCGCCGGGGCGGGATAGCGCAGGTCCGCGAGGATCTCCTCGTCTGTGATCTGCACCTTGGGCGGCTCCAACTTCAGCTCGACCTTCCGCATCTGTGTTCCCTTCTCTAGCCGATAAGGTTTCTTCAAGAAACCGTGTGGCGGCAACGTACCAAAGTAGGTTGCTTGAAACAACCAAGTGTGCGAGAATCACACTGATGCTGCGCAGCGACTACGAGGGACAGCTCTGCTCGATCGCGCGGACGCTCGAGCTGATCGGCGAGCGCTGGTCGATCCTGGTGATCCGCGAGGTCTTCTCCGGCCGCCGTCGCTTCAGCGAGATACAGCGGACGCTCGGCGTGGCTCGCAACGTGCTCACCGCGCGGCTGCAGCGCCTGGTCGACGAGAGGATTCTGGAGCGCCGCCGCTACAGCGAGCGCCCCGCTCGCTACGAGTACTTCCTGACCGAGAAGGGGCTGGACCTGTGGCCGACGATGATCGCCCTGATGCAGTGGGGCGACAAGCACCTGCCCCTCCCCGAGGGGCCACCGCTGGTCGTGGTGCACAAGGAGTGCGGAGGCAAGATCGACGACCGGCGGATCTGCGAGCGCTGCGGCAAGCATCTCGAGGTGCGCGAGGCCGTCGCCGTGCCCGCGGAAGAGCGTGCCGAAGCGCTCGGCGCCGCCGCCTGAGCGAACGCATCGATGGGGGGGTCCCTGTGTTCGAGGGGGGTGCGTGCGGGCGGCCGGGCAGTCTGGCCCGGCCTCACCTACCATCCCGCGCCTGACCTCGACCAGCGTCCTAGGAGGGATCTGATGACAGAGAAGCTCTTCGGGCACGGCCGCCGCGGCGGCGTGCTCCTGATTGCGGGGGCGGTGCTCGGCGCCGCTGTCGCGGGGCCGGGGGCGACCATCGCCCAGAAGGCCATGAACCTGAACCCCAAGCAGGCCGACAAGCGCTACGTGAAGCGCAACGAGTCCCGTCAGGTCGGGAAGGTGGAGGAGACGCCGCTGACGGTCGCCAGCGCCACCTTCACCCCGATCGTCCAGACGAACCTGAAGACGCCGGGGCCGGGCTTCGCGAGCATCAACGGGTCGCTCTCGGCCAAGGGGCAGGGAGCGACCGGCGGCAAGCTGCAGTACCGGCTCGTGGTCGGCAACACCCCGCTGAGCACGACGCCGCAGGCGTTCGAGCTTTTCGAGCCGGCTACCAACGAGCGCCAGAACGGGGCCGTGGACGGATTCGTCAAGATCCCCCGCAAGGGCAACTACCCGATCTCGCTGCAGGCGCTGAGCGTGGGAGGTAACGCCGTCGACGTCCTCGGTCGCAGCCTCACCGCGGTGTTCACGCCGAAGGTGAAGGTCGGCAAGGGCAAGAAGAAGAAGCAGGGCGGCGGAGGCGGCGGCGCGGGTCAGTAACCGACGCTCCGCGCCCGCCCCCGGCCGATCGCGCCGGGGACGCTGAATCACACAAGACGCGCCCGCCCTCGGCGGGCGCGTCTCGTTTCGGGGCCGCACGCCCGCTGTGAGGGCTGTGCTTGACTGCCCGCGCGATGGACTTCGAGCTCAGCGACGAGCAGCGCCTGCTCCGCGACACCGTCCGCGAGTTCGCCCGCCAGGAGGTAGCCCCGGTTGCCGAGGAGCTCGACCGCACCAAGGCGTTCCCCTACGAGCTGGTCGCGAAGATGGGGGAACTGGGGCTGATGGGGATCCCCTTCCCGCAGAGCTACGGGGGCGGCGGCGCGGACACCCTCTCCTACGCGCTCGCGGTCGAGGAGCTGACCCGGATCGACTCCTCGGTGGCGATCACGATGGCCGCCCACACCTCGCTGGGGACGATGCCGATCCACCTCTGGGGGACCGACGAGCAGACGGACGACTGGCTGCCGCAGCTCTGCTCGGGATCGAAGCTGGCCGCCTTCGGGCTGACCGAGCCGGAGGCCGGATCGGACGCCGCCAACACCAAGACCACCGCGAAGCTCGCCGACGGCGAGTGGGTGATCAACGGCGCCAAGCAGTTCATCAGCAACGCCGGCACCGAGATCTCCGGCTGCGTGACGATCACCGCGGTCACCGGCCAGGGCAACGACGGCCGCGAGATCTCGAACCTGATCGTGCCCAAGGGGGCGCCCGGATACGAGCAGGGCGAGCCCTACCGCAAGATGGGCTGGCACGCCTCGGACACCCGACCCCTGAGCTTCGAGGACTGCCATGTCCCGAAGGCGAACCTGCTCGGGCGTCGCGGCGATGGCTTCAAGCAGTTCATGCAGATCCTCGACGGGGGCCGGATCGGCGTCGCGGCGATGGGCGTGGGTCTTGCTCAGGGCGCTCTCGACGAGGCGATCTCCTACGCCAAGGAGCGGCGCGCCTTCGGGCAGCCGATCTCCAAGTATCAGGCGATCCAGATCAAGATCGCCGACCTCTCGGCCGAGATCGAGGCCGCCCGCCTGCTCGTCTACCGCGCCGCGCTGGAGAAGGACGCCGGCCGTTCATTCATCCTGACCGCGGCCCAGGCGAAGCTGATCACCGGCCGGCTCGCGGTCCGCGCCACGGAGGAGGCGGTCCAGATCCACGGCGGCTATGGCTACATCGAGGAGTACCCGGTCTGCCGCTTCTACCGGGACGCCAAGGTGCTCACGATCGGCGAGGGCACCGACGAGGTGATGGAGATGGTGATTGCGCGCCAGTTGGGGTGCTAACCGTCGATGCGAGGGTGCTCCGAGGCGGCAGCCGAGGAGCAGGTGCAAGGGCGCGCGCCAGCGCGACCCGTTTGATGGAGGTGGCGAAGCCGTGCCTAACCGTCGTCGGGAAGGGCCGTCACCTCGTCCCCGTCGACCTTCGCCACCTCCGCCGCGCGCCCGCGCTCCGGGCGGATCCTCCAGTGCTCGCATAGCGTCCGTTCGTTGTCGGCGCTGAGCGCCTCGTGGGCGCGGAAGCGGGGCGCGTCGCGCACCTGGTCGCGCTCGTAGGCGGCCCACAGCCTCCCCGCGCCTTCGGCGACGTGCTCGAAGGGGATCGCGGTGCAGCCGGCGAAGGGGCCGAGGCGGATCACCGCCCAGCGGGGCTGGCCGTCGGTGGCGTCGACGTGCAGGCCGGCAACCCGACCCAGGGTGCGGTTGCCGATTCCGTCGATCCGCAGGCCCACCCAGCCCCGAGCCTCCTCGAGGCTGGGCAGCTTCGGCGTCGCCTCCTTGCGGGCGCTCCGCTTGGTCCGCCTGCTCTCGGCGGTGCGCTCAGCCACCGTGGCGCTCCAGCAGCTCGGTCGCCGCGCTGGCCGGATCGAGCTCGCGGCGGACGACCCGGTCGAGCAGCTCGCCGACGCGGGGGTCCTCGGTCGCGGTCGTGTCGAGGCGGCGGCGCAGGCGGGCGGCGGCCAGCTCCAGCACCTCGTTGCGCAGGTTCCGCGCCCTGCGCTCCTCCAGGGTGCCCTCGGCCTCGATGTGGGAGCGGTGCTCGGCGATCTTCTCGGCCAGCTCAGCCACCCCCTCCCCCTTCGCGGCCTCGGTCCTGACGATCGGCACCCGCCACGACCCGGAGGGGCCCAGCGAGAGCACGCCGCGGATCTCGCGAATCATCGTCTCGGTCATCGGGTGATCGGCCTTGTTGACCACGATCACGTCGGGGATCTCCATCACTCCCGCTTTCAGCGCCTGGATCGAATCACCCGAGCCGGGCATCAGCACCAGGACGACGGTGTCGCCGTGGTCGACGATGTCGATCTCGGCCTGGCCGACGCCGACCGTCTCGATGAAGACGTCGTCCTTGCCGGAGGCGTCCATCAGAAGCGCCGCCTGCAGGGTGGCCTCGCTGAGGCCGCCCAGCGCGCCGCGGCTGGCCATCGAGCGGATGAAGACCCCGGCGTCCAGGAAGTGCTCCGAGAGCCGGATCCGGTCGCCCAGCAGGGCGCCTCGGGTGAACGGGCTGGAGGGGTCGATCGAGAGCACCGCGACCTCGCGCTCGGCGGCGCGCATCTCCTTGGTCAGGGCGGCGATCAGGGTGCTCTTGCCCACCCCCGGCGGCCCCGTCAGCCCGACGATGCGGGCGCGGCCCGTCCGCGGATAGAGCTCGCGGACCAGCTCCCAGCCCTTGGGATCGTCGTTCTCGATCAGGGTGATCGCCCGGGCCAGCGCGCGCTTGTCGCCGGAGAGCAGGCGCTCGGCGAGCGATGCTTCCGTTCCCGTCGCCATCGCCGCCGGAGTCTACGGCGAACCTATGATCCGGCCGCTGATGCTGCGAACGCTGCGCTTCCTGAGGGCGAACCGAATGCTCAACCTGCGCTACGCACGCCTGCTCTGGCGCTATCTGTGGCGGCGGTGGCTGACCCCCGCGGGCTGGCGCTGGGAGACCGACGGCCCGGTCTTTCTGGGCAAGCGCCTTCAGCTCCAGATCGGGCGGCGGGCCAAGGTCCGCTTCGGGGCCTTCTGCTGGATCGGCGACGGCACCAAGATCCGCAGCCACGAGGGGCTGGTCGAGATCGGCGCCAAGACCGTGTTCGGACAGGAGTGCACGATCTCCTCATACAAGCGGGTGCGGATCGGCGAGCAGTGCGTGATCGCCGACCGGGCGATGTTCATCGACTTCGACCACGGCGTCACCGAGGTCGAACGGCCCATCCGCCATCAGGGCATCTACATGCGCGAGGTCGAGGTGGGCTCCAACGTCTGGATCGGCTACAACGCCTGCTTCCTGCGCGGCGTCCGCGTCGGCGACAACTCGATCGTCGGCACCAACTCGGTGGTGACCAAGCACGTGCCCGCCAACGCCGTGGTCGGGGGCGTGCCGGCAAGTGTGATCCGCATGCGCGAGGTGCCGAAGACATTGCGCTGGCCCGACCCGGTGGAGCCCGAGTAACGGAGCGGCCTTGTGGCCGCTAGAGGCGCTTGCCGGTCGCGAACAGCATCGCGCCGGCCGCCGCCGCCACGGCGCCGAGGATCCAGAGCACCAGCCGATCGGTGCTCGCCGCGGTAATCAGCACGAACACCCCGACCACGATCAGGGGCAGTCCGAAGGAGATCGGAACGCTCACGTTCAGCCGGGGGCCGAAGCCGGGCTTGCGCCGCTCGCCCATGGCGCGCCGTGAGGGGTTCACCTCGCGGCGGCCCTCGGGCAGCCGCGCCATCAGTGCCCCGCGCGCGTCAGGGTGCCGGTGAGCTCGGCGTAGAGCGCCCCGGTGCGCTCGGCGACATCGGCCCAGTCGAAGCGCCGCAGGTGCTCGAAGGCGTCGGCGGTGAGCCGGCGACAGAGCTTGGCGTCGGCGAGCACCCTGATCGTCATCTCCGCCAGCGAGGCCGGGTCTCGGGCGCGGAAGCGCAGGCCGACCTCGTCGTGGGGGACCACCTCGCGCAGCCCGCCGGTGTCGGCGACGATGCAGGGGCAGCTCGAGGCCATGGCCTCCAGCGCCACCAGCCCGAACGGCTCGTAGATCGAGGGCACCACGCAGACGTCGGCGATCCGGTAGAGCGAGTGCAGGACGTCGTCCCCGATCCAGCCGACGAAGGTGCCGTGCTCCATCAGGCCGAGCTCATCGGCCTGGCGGCGCAGCTCATGCTCGTGGGTGCCCGACCCCGCCACCACGAAGCGGGTGTTGGGGAACCTGGCGATGATCTCGGGCAGGGCCTCGAGGGCGACCTGAAATCCCTTCTCGTAGACCAGCCGGCCGACCAGCAGCACCAGGGACTCCCCCGGCTCGGCGAACTGCGCGCGCAGCCGGTCCAGCCCCGGATCGTCGTGCGGCTGCAGGTCCTCGGGGTCGATCCCGTTCGGGATCACCTCGATCCTCTGCTCCTCGACCCCGAACACGTCCGCGATCTGGTGCCGCATGAAGGTGGAGCAGGCGATCACTCGATCCGAGCGGTTGGTGATCCAGCGCTCGACCCCATCGATGTAGCTCTGGGGGTGCTTGTCCACCCAGCCCTGGTGGCGGCCGTG
>CAYZPZ010000046.1:0-11763 GCA_964480205.1 uncultured Conexibacteraceae bacterium | reverse complement strand
GCTCTCGCGGTCCATCACCTCGGCCAGCTGCGGGGCGGCGAAGGCGGTGTTGAGGTACAGCGCCGTCGCCCCAAGCTTCGAGCAGGCCATCGTCGCCTCGACGAAGTAGCGGTGGTTCCGGCACATGATCGCCACGCCGTCGCCCTCCCCGACCCCGGCCTCGCCTAGCCCACGGGCCAGCGCGTTGGAGCGGATGTGGGTGGCGGCGAAGCTGAGGGTCCCGATCTCGTCGGCGATCGCCGTCTCGTCCGGGTGCTCAATCGCCATCGCGACCGAGCCGAGCGCCGGCGAGGTGCCCCAGCGCAGATAGCGCTCGGCCACCCGCAGCGCCTTGTCGGGGCGCATCGGGGCGATCACCCCGGCCTCGCGCAGGACGCCGATAGCCCAGATGCCGTCGCCGAGGCGACCTACCGGGAGCCGGGTGCTGATCGACTCGAGCATCGGCGCAAGCTTAGGCGGGCTCGCCCGTCTCCACCATCGCGGCGGCGATGCAGGCGATGCCCTCGCCGCGTCCGATCGCACCCATTCCCTCGTTCGTGGTCGCCTTGACGCTGACCGGTGCCGAGAGCACCTCGCCCAGCCGCGCCTCCATCTCCGCCCGATGCGGGCCGATCCGAGGCTGCTCGCAGATCAATGTGGCGTCCACGTTGGTGGGCCTACCCGGCAGCCTGCCGATCGCAACCCGGAGCAGGTCGAAAGAGTCGGCGTCGCGCCACTGCTCGTCGTTGGGCGGAAAGAGCTCGCCGATGTCGCCAAGGCCGCAGGAGCCGAGCAGGGCATCGAGGATCGCGTGCGTGAGGACGTCGGCGTCCGAATGACCGGCCAGGCCCCGATCGTGCTCGATCCTCACGCCGCCCAGGATCAAGGTCTCTCCCTCGGTGAGGCGATGGGAGTCGTAGCCGATGCCGACCCGCGCCGCCACCTAGAGTCCGCCCTCGCTCGTCCGCCCCGTCCTCGAGGCATCGCCCGCCGCGCCGAGCGGCTCGAGCGTTCGCCGGCGCCGTTCGAAGGCGCAGATCCGCTCTACCCCGAGCTCGGCCAGGAACTCCTGCGCGCGGTCGTAGCCGAAGCCGACCTGGTCGGGCGCGTGGGCATCGGAGGAGAGCGCGAACTCGGCGCCCGCCTCGACGCACATCTCAGCGAACCGGCGGGAGGGATAGATCTCGCCCACCGGCTTGCGCAGGCCCGCGGTGGATAGCTCCACCGCGACGCCGCTCTCGGCGATCGCCTCGACGGCCGGCTCGTAGTAACGGCGCGGATCCCGCTCGGGTCGCGGGCGATCCTCCCCCCAGACCTTGACCAGGTCTGGGTGCGCGAGGATGTCGAACAGGCCGGAGCGGGCGGCCTCGGCGATCCACTCGAAGTAACGGCGCCAGAGCTGATCGGGATCGGGGATCACCTCCCAGACGTCGTAGCGGCGATCGTCCACGGCGCCGTCGTGGCCCAGGAAGTGGACCGACCCGACCACGTAGTCGAAGTCCCTCGCCTCCAGCAGCGTCGCCAGGCGATCCTCGGCGCCGGGCACGAAGTCGGCCTCGATGCCAAGCCGCAGTGTCGTGGTGCGCACGAACCCGCAGTAGGCATCGAGATCGTCGCCGGCCTGCTGCCGCCAGAAGGGGTGATCCCAGACCGTCAGGGCCTCACTGAAGCGGTAGACGTGCTCGGAGACTCCGAGCTCGGAGATCCCGTGCTCGGAGGCGGCGGCCAGATAACGATCCACGTTCTCGGCCGTGAAGTACCGCTCGGCCTCGCCGACGTCGTCGGGCCGAAGGTGCAGGTGGTAGTCGCTGAGCACGCGGTTACGCTACCGGCCGATGGCCCAGCGCTACGACGCCCTCGTGATCGGGGCCGGGCCCGCGGGGGAGGTGTGCGCGGGCGAGCTGGCCGACGGTGGGATGCGCGTGGCGATCGTCGAGCGCGAACTGGTGGCCGGGGAGTGCTCCTACTGGGCGTGCATGCCGTCAAAGACCCTGCTTCGCCCCGGCGAGGCGCTGGCCGCGGCGCGCGGGGCGCCGGGCGCCCGCGAGGCCGTCGACGGCGGCCTCGATCCCTCCCCCGCCCTTGCCTGGCGCAACTGGGTCGTTTCGGACTGGGACGACTCCGGGCAGATCCCGTGGCTGGAGGAGAAGGGGATCGAGCTGCTGCGGGGCGACGCGCGGATCGCCGCGCCCGGCACGGTCGAGGTCGACGGCGCCGCGCACGAGGCCGAGCGGATCGTGATCGCAACCGGCTCGGAGCCGGTCTTCCCGCGGATCGACGGCCTGGACGGCCTCGAGGGGGTCTGGACCAACCGCGAGGTGACCGCCCTGCAGCAGGTCCCGAGGAGCATCGTGATGATCGGCGGGGGGCCGGTGGGAGTGGAGATGGGACAGGCCCTGACCCGGCTCGGGGCCGAGGTGACCGTGATCGAGTCCTCCGAGCGCCTGCTCTCCAAGGAGGCCCCGCCCGTGGGGGAGGCGCTGGCCGAGGCGCTGGCGGAGGAGGGGATCGAGCTGCGGCTCGGGGCCAAGGCCGAGGCGGTGGAGGAGCGTGACGGGGGCTACGCGGTCAAGCTCGGCACAGAGAAGCTGATCGCCGAGAAGCTGCTGATCGCGACCGGCCGCACCCCGCGGCTTGACGTCGGGCTGGAGGAGGTGGGAATCGAGCCGGGCGAGCGCGGGATCGAGGTCGATGAGCGGCTGCGCGCCGCCGACGGCGTCTGGGCGATCGGCGACGTCACCGGGATCATGCCCTTCACCCACGTCGGCAAGTACCAGGCGCGGATCGCCGCCCAGGACATGCTCGGCAGGCCGGGCCCCGCCGCCGACTACCGCGCCGTGCCCCGGGTGATCTTCACCGATCCCCAGGTGGCGGCGGTGGGCGAACCCGACGGCGAGGCGACCGGCACCGCCCCGCTGTCGGCGCTCGCCCGGACCTCCACCTACGCCCGCAATGGCGACGCACGCGGCTTCCTCAGCCTGGTCTCCGACGGATCCAAGCTGATCGGGGCCTACGCCGTCGGCCCCGAGGCGGGCGATTGGCTCCAGCAGGCCACCCTGGCGATCCGTGCCGAGGTCCCGGTCGAGCTCCTGCGCGAGGTGATCCAGCCCTTTCCGACCTTCTCCGAGGCCTTCCCCTCCGCGCTCGCGGACCTCGGCTAGCGGCGGGCGAGCAGCAGACCCGCGACGGTGAGGTCGAGGGGGGTGGTCACCTTGAGGTTGTCGGGGGGCGCACCGTGCAGGAGGATCTCGCCGCCGGAGCGCTCGACCAGCATCGCGTCGTCGCTGGCCTCGCCGAGCTCGTCGGCGTTATCGCTGAGCGCTCGGCGCAGGGCGGAGGTCCGGAACGCCTGCGGGGTCTGCGCGGCCCAGAGCCCCGAGCGGTCGGGGGTGCGGATCACCCGGCGCGAGCGCGAGGCCTCCTTGATCGTGTCGCTGACGGGAGCGGCGGCGACCACACCGGCGATGCCGGGGTCGGCGTCCAGACGGCGGATCACCTGGTCGATCAGGGCCGGCTCGACCAGCGGCCGGGCCGCGTCGTGGACCGCGACCAGCTCGGTATCGACCTGAACCAGCGCGTTGGCGACCGACTTCGAACGGTGCTCCCCGCCGGGGGCGATCCTCACTGCCGCGCCATGCTGCTCGGCGAGGGCCTCGATCGCCGGCTCGCTTCCGGGCGGAGCGGCGATCACGATCTCGCCGATCGTCTCGGCCGCGGCGCAGGCCTCGAGCGACCAGGCGAGCATCGGCCGCCCCGCCAGCTCGACCAGGGCCTTCGGGCCGCCGGCTCCGAGGCGCTCCCCGGAGCCGGCGGCCGCGATCACGGCCGTAGCGGGGACGAGCTCAGGCAGTCGCCTCGACCGCGCCGTAGCGCTCCGTCAGCAGCCCGTCCAGGTACTCCTCGGCCCCATCCTCGTCCTTGTCCAGGGCATACATGAACTCCGAGGCGAGGATCTTCTTCGCCCGGGTATACATCTGCTTCTCGCCGGTGGAGAGGCCCTTCTCCATCTCGCGGATGGCGAGGTTGCGAACCACCTCGGCGAGCTCGTAGACATCGCCGGTCTTGATCTTCTCGCGGTTGTACTTGAAGCGCCGGTTCCAGTTCTTCGGCATCTCGGAGACCTCGTCCGTGAGCACCCCGATCACCCGCTTCACCTGCTCCTCGTCGATGACCCGACGGAGTCCGGCCTTGTGCGCGTTCTCGCAGGGCACCATCACGGTCATGCTGTTGTGGAGGATCTGGATCGTCAGGTAATCGCGCTTCTCACCCATCAGGTCCTTCGACTCCCTCTTCAGGACCACTCCCGCCCCATGGTGCGGGTAGACGACATTGTCGCCGACCTCGAAATTGCACTCCGGGGCCTCGATCTCGAGATCGGCGATCGCCGCCTCGTCTACTACCTCCTCTGTTACCTCGGGAATGGTGTCTCCTTTCGTCGGGACGGCACTCGGCCGTCAGGTCTGCAGATAGCGGTCAACGGGGTCGATTTCCTGGAGCCGCCGGATCCCCTCGCGGATGTCCTTGACGCGGGTGGATCCGACGCCCTCCACGGCCTCCAGGTCCTCGTCGTTGGCGGCGATGATCTCCTCCAGGCCGCCGAACTCGTGGATGATCCCCTGGACCACCAGCTTCGGCAGTCGGGGGATCCGCCCCAGCACGCGATAGCCGCGCGGGGAAACCGGGAAGTCGAGCGTGGAGACCTTTCGGTCGTAGCCGAGCAGCTCGGCGAGGCGACCGAAGTCGAGCAGGTCCTGGTGCGGCAGCCGGCCGATCTGGCCGAACACGGTGGCGAAGTTCTCCTCGGTGTCGGTGACCGAGTAGTCGCGGATCAGCGCCGCCTTGTCGGCGGCCACCCCGACCATCGTCTCCTCGAGCTGCATCTCGATCAGGCGGCCCTCGGTGCCGAGCTCGACGATGTAGCGCTCGACCTCGACCGCCATGCGGGTCACCAGCTCGGCGCGCTGCAGCACGGAGAGCACGTCGTAGAGGACCGAGCCTCCCTGGAACTCGAGCTGGGTGAGGTTGGCCGAAACCGCGTCCAGGCGCCGGCGGTACTTCTCCAGGGTCGCCAGTCCCTGGTTCGCCTTGGCCAGCACCGCGGGAATGTCTTGGAGGATGTACTTCATCCCGCCCAGGTAGAGCGAGACCACATCACGACGCTGGGAGATCGCCACCACCAGTGCGTCGGTCTGCTTGGAGACTCGCTCGGCGGTGCGATGGCGGGTGCCCGTCTCGGTGGAGAGGATCGTCGGGTCGGGCATCAGCTGCACGTTGGCGCAGACGATCTTGGTGGCGCCAGCGTTGAGGACGATCGCGCCGTCCATCTTGGCTACTTGGTAGAGCAGTGCGGGGGTGTAGTCGGTGTCGAGGTTGACACCGCCGGAGAAGAGGAAGGAGACGTCGTCGGGATCGCCGATCACGATCAGCCCGCCAGTGCGCGCGTGGACGATGTTCTCGATTCCCTCCCTCAGAGAGGTCCCCGGCGCGACCATGTCCAGCGCCCGCAGCAACCGGGGATCCTGACGCGATTCCAGCTCCTGCAGCTCCTCACCAGGGGGAGTCGGCGCCATGGAGAGTGATGAAAGCAAAAAGCAAAATCCCCTGACTTGCGGCCAAATCCGTGTGGAGACGTCGGAAAACGAGTTGTCAAGTGGCTGCGGTCGGGGCTGCTCAGGCCGCCGGGCGAAGCCGCGCCTTCCCACCGGCCGCTCGAAGCGCCGCGGCGATCGTCGCCGCCGATTCGAGCCCCCGGACGGGTTGGTCTGCCGTGGGAGGCCCGAGGATCCGCCTCAGCCCGAACTTGCGGGCCTCGGCTACGCGGCGGTCGCCGTGCGCCACGTAGCGCAGCTCGCCGGTCAGCCCCAGCTCGCCGAAGCAGGCCAGCGGCCGGCCCTCCGATTCCAGCGAGCGGCCGTAGTGGGCGGAGGCCACCGCCAGCGCGATCGCCAGATCGGCGCCCGGCTCGTCCACCCTGACTCCGCCCGCGACGTTGACGAAGACGTCGGCCCCCGAGAGCCCGATCCCGGCGTGACGATGGAGCACCGCCAGGACCAGCGCCAGGCGGTTTCGATCGACCCCGGTCGCGGTTCGCCGCGGGGGGACGATCTCGGTCGGCGCGACCAGCGCCTGCACCTCGACCAGCAGCGGGCGGGTGCCCTCCATCGCGCAGCAGATCACCGATCCCGGCGCCGCCTGGGCCTCGCCGACGAACCGGGCGGAGGCGTCGGCGACCTCGACCAGCCCTCCCTCGCGCATCTCGAAGACGCCGATCTCGCTGGTCGCGCCGAAGCGGTTCTTGAGCGCGCGCAGGGTGCGGAAGCTGCGCTCGCGCTCGCCCTCGAAGTGCAGCACGCAGTCGACCAGGTGCTCGAGGGCGCGCGGGCCCGCCAGGGAGCCGTCCTTGGTGACGTGGCCGATCAGAATCATGGTGACGTCGAGGCGCTTGGCGGCCTCCATCAAGGCGCCGGTCGCCTCGCGGACCGCCGCGACGCTGCCCGGCGTCGCCTCCCCCGCCGAGAGCGTCTGCACCGAGTCGATCACGCAGACGGCCGGCCGCTCGACCTCGACCGTTGCCAGCACCAGCTCCAGCGACGGCTCGGCCAGCACCGGCACCTCCAGGGCGCCCTCCCCCAGACGCTGGGCGCGGGTGCGGATCTGGGCGGCCGATTCCTCGCCGGAGACGTAGAGCGTCTTCGAGCCTCGCGCCGCGGCATTCGCCAGCGCCATCGCCGCGATTGTGCTCTTGCCGATCCCGGGGGCGCCGCCCAACAGCACCAGCGAGCCCGGCACCAGGCCGCCCCCGAGCACCCGGTCGAGCTCACCGATGCCGGTCCGCAGCCGCTCGGATCGCTCCGCCTCCACCGCGCCCAGCAGGGTCGGGCGCGGTGCGCTCGCCTTGGCGCGGCGGCCGGCCCCGCCGCCGCCCCGGGCCGGTGCGGCCGCCACCTGCTCGAGCGTGTTCCAGGCCCCGCAACCGGGGCACTGTCCCTGCCAGGCCAGCGCCGCGTGTCCGCACTCCGAGCAGACGTGTTTCATCCGGGGTTTTGCCACCAAGCGATCCTCGCAACCGAGCCCGACGCTACGCGCGGCTTATGCAACGGAACCGCGAAGACCGCCTCGCGTCCCAGCCCCATCTGGTCGAGTCCCACCGGCCTGGGTAGCCCTGGCGGTTGATGGCCTCCGCGCGCGGCGTCCCTAGTCCTCGGGCTCGAGCAGGCGGCCGAACAGCAGATCGTAGAGCGGCACATACAGGTCCAGCGGGACGGCCTCGGGGTCGACCAGGTGCTGAACCGCGAGCCCGATGTCGAGCGCGATCATCGCGGTCGCGATCTGCTCGGGCGGCAGCGGTGGCTTGCGGTCCAGCTGCTTGAACTCCTGCCTGCCCTGGGCCGCCATCCCCGCCCGGTTGGCGCTCCAGAAGCTTCCGGCGAGCTTGCGGAACTCCTCGTCGCGGGCGGCCTGCGCCAGGCATTCGAGCCAGAGCCGAAACAGCCAGCGACCCTCCTTCCCCTCCTGCACCTCGCGAATCCGCTCCGCCCCCCAGCGCAGCCGCTCCCGGGGCGTCTCGCCGGCCTCGGGAAGCTGCTCGAGGGTCCTCGCGTAGCCGCTGTAGACGCGCTCGTGCAGAAGCTCGATGAAGAGCTGATCCTTGCTCTGGAAGTTCGAATAGAAGGCCCCCCTGGTGAAGCCGGCCTCGGCCGAGATCTCCTCGACACTGGAGCCCTGCAGACCGCGACGCAGGAAGACGCGCTCCGCCGCCTCCAGCAGGCGCTCGCGGGTTTGGGCCTGGCGCTCCTTTCTCGTCAGCCGGGTCGGCGAAGTCAAAACAGCGGTTGATTCGGCAGGGGCGAGCCGGCGAAGAAGAAGAACCAGATCTCGAACGTGATCACGCCGATCACGGCCGTCGCGACGAAGACCAGCTCGATCGGGTCGCTCCGGTGATCACCGGCGCGGTAGGGCTCGTCGCGAAAGCTCCGGTTCCAGGACATTCGCCTGGCCCTGGCCCGGTCGTCGGCCTCGCTCACCCAGCGGCTCCGCAGCCACATCCCGACCAGGAACACCACCCAGTAGCTGAGCAGAATGCCGATCGTGATCACCAGCGCCAGCGAGGGGGTGACCTCCCGGCTGTCGCCGGCGAGCTGGGAGGCGATCCAAACCCAGAGCAGCGGCACCCCGACGGCGATCGCCAGCACCGAGAGGATCGTCAGCGTCGTCGATCGCGTTCCCCTGAGAACTGTGCCAATCGCGTGCCTCATGCTCACCACCCATTTCAGATTCAGTTCCATATCCGAATACAGAACTGTATCTGAACTAGCCCGGGTTGGTCGGGAAGGGCGCGCCGGCGAAGAAGGCGAACCAGATCGCGAAGCCGATGATCGAGACGATCGCCGTGACCACGAAGAGGCGCTCGATCGGATCGCTGCGATGGTGACCGGGCCGGAAGGGCGCGTCGCGCATGCTGCGGTTCCAGGACTGGCGGCGGGGTCCGCGCTCGATCGCGCGGTCCATCACACGCCCCCGGACCCATGAGGCGAGCAGGAGCAGGCCCCAGTAGCTGACCAGGATGCCGGTGGCGATAAAGACCGCGACGGGGCCGGTGACGGCGCCCGGCTTGCCGTACAGGGTCGAGGCGATCCAGATCCAGAACAGCGGTATGCCGAAGCCGATCAGACACGCCCCGACCAGGGTCAGGGCGGTGGAGCCTGTGCCCACCAGGGCCCTTCGTATCGCGTCTAGCACTGCGGTCATCGCCCGGCCCCTCGGCCGCAGATCGTCCCGACCGCGGGTGAAATCAGGTTAGCGCCAGCCTCCAGCTAGCCGACCCCGGCGCCGGCTGTGGCGGCCAGGTCCCGCTGGGGATCGATTCCCCAGCGGCGGGCGGCCACCTGCAGTTCGTCGGTGAGCGGCCAGCGATCCGGGTGCTCCTCCCCGGAGTGGTCCGGGCTGGCGCCCTTCAGGACCATGCGGCCGGTGTTGTCGCCGATCGCGCGGATCTCCTCGACCTCGTCTGTGCTCAGCCTGATCTCGCCGGGAAGGGCCTCGAGCTCGGCGCGCTTTTCCTCGATCGGGCGGGCCGCGGCGCCCATCTCCTGAATCAGGGTGGGGACGACGCACTCGACCCCGGAATGGACCAGGTTCCATTGGCAGGCCAGCTGCATGGGGGTCAGCTCGTGGCGCTGGCAGTAGGGCCGCAGCCGCTCGAGCTTCGCTCGGCCCTGCTCGATCCAGCCCTCGGGCCTAAACGAGCGATGGTCGCCCTGCGGCAGCTCCATCCCCGCCACCACGTCGTCCCAGAAGAGGCCACCGTAGTCGACTACCCGGGTGATCACCTTGACCTGGTTCTCGGCGGCCGCCCGCAGCACCAGCTCTCCGGGCCAGGGCTCGAACGGGTTGAGGATGATCATCGCCCAGTCAATCAGCTCCCCGAAGCGCTCCAAGCAGCTGATCAGATCGAGGGTGAAGCCGTTGGCGGGACCGGGGGCGACGCCGATCAGATCGGCGAGCCCGGCGTCGCGGAGCGCGGCCATCCCCCGCCATACCTCCTCGCTCTCATAACCGCGGCGGTCGGGGTTGTGGAGAAGCAGCAAGTCGAAGCGGTCGGTGCGGAGCCGCTCCAGGCTGCGCTCGCAGGCCATCCGCAGGTAGGGCGCGTAAGCCTCGGACCCCCGCAGTCGCGGGTCGGTGAAGCGGGGAAAGCCCCGGGGCCCATCGCGCTCTCCCTCGTAGAAGTCGTGGCCCACGGCGCCGACCAGCGAGAACGAGTCGCGCGGAATCCCCTCGAGCGACCCGCCGAGCAGGTCGTCGGCCTCGCCCTGCCCATAGGCATCGGCGGTGAGCACGGTGTCGATGCCGTCCTCCCCACCGGGCCTGAGCAACTCGGCCAACCGCTCCTCGCGGATCCTCTCGCCGAAGCGCAGGTAGCGCCCGCCGCTCCAGGTCCCGATCGCCGCTCTGCCGGGCTCGCGCACGCCTGAACCGTAGCGAGCGTCCCCGCGCCTCCGGCTCACGGATCCGACCAGGTAAGTTCAGGCGGATGCCGCAAGTCGAGGCGAACAAGCTCGAGCAGGTCACCTGGGACCTCTCGCACCTGTTGGAGGGCGACGGAGTGGAGCCCTCGCCGCAGGGCGAGGAGGCGACGGTCACGACGCTGCTCGACCGCGCCGAGGAGCTCGCGGTCGAGTTCGCCCGCGCCTACGAGGGCAAGGTGGCCGAGCTCGACGGGCCTGGGCTGGTGGAGGCGATGAGGCGCCTCGCCCAGATCTCCGAGCTAGCCGGCCGGGCAGCCAACTTCGCCCACCTTCGCTTCGCGGCCGACACCGAGGAGCCGGCCAACGGCGCCCTCGTCCAGGCGGTCAGCGAGCGCGGCGCCGCGATCCAGACCAAGCTGCTCTTCTTCGAGCTCGAGTGGGTGCAGGTCCCCGACGACCGCGCCCAGCAGCTGCTCGCTACCGAGGGCCTGGAGTTCGCCCGACATCACCTGGAGACCGAGCGGCGCTACCGGCCGCATCTGCTCAGCAAGCCCGAGGAGACGATCGCGACCGAGCTCTCGGTCACGGGCGCCTCGGCCTGGAGCAGGCTCTTCGACGAACACACCGCGGCGATCCGAGTCCAGCTCGAGAGTACCGACGAACCGGTCTCGCTCGACGTGGCGCTGACTCGGCTCTTTCACCCCGAGCGCGACGAGCGCCGCAGGACCGCTGAGGCGGTGACCGAGGCGCTCGAGCCCGGCCTCCGCACCCGCGCCTACATCTTCAACACGCTGCTTCAGGACAAGGCGATCAAGGACAGGCTGCGCTCCTATCCTCACTGGCTGGCCTCGCGCAACCTCTCCAACGAGGCCTCGGACGAGTCGGTACAGGCGCTGGTCGAGGCGGTCCGAAATCGCTACGGGCTGGCCCGCCGCTGGTACGAGACCAAGGCCAGGCTGCTCGGGCTCGATCGGCTGGCCGACTACGACCGCATGGCGGCCGTCTCGGGCGAGGACCAGGAGATCGGCTGGGAGCAGGGCCGCGAGCTGGTAATCGACTCGTTCGCGTCCTTCTCCGATCGCGCCGCCGAGACGATCGACCGCTTCTTCGCCGAGCGCTGGATCGACGCGCCCCCCACTCCAGTCAAGCGCGGCGGGGCCTTCTCGGCCTCAACCGTGCCCTCGGTCCACCCCTACGTGCTGCTCAACTACACCGGTCGGCGCCGCGACGTGCTCACCCTCGCCCACGAGCTCGGCCACGGGCTGCACCAGACCCTCGCCCGCGAACAGGGGATCTTCCATCAGGACACCCCGCTGACCCTGGCCGAGACCGCCTCGGTCTTCGCCGAGGAGGTCGTCTTCGGCCGCCTGCTCGAGCAGGCCACCGAGGCCGGCTCCCGGCTCAGCCTGCTGGCCGAGGCGGTCGAGGGCCAGATCGCCACAGTCTTCCGCCAGATCGCGATGAATCAGTTCGAGGATCGTGTCCACGGCGCCCGCCGCGACGAGGGTGAGCTGCGGGTGGAGCGCTTCGGCGAGCTCTGGGCCGAGACCCAGGCCGAGCTTCTCGGCGACTCGGTCGAGATCACCGACGGCTATCGAAGCTGGTGGTCCTACGTCCCGCACTTCATCGGCGTGCCCGGCTACGTCTACGCCTACGCCTTCGGCCAGCTCCTCGCCCTCTCCGTCTATCGCCTCTACACCGAGCGCGGCTCCGAGATGGTCCCCGCCTACCTGGAGATGCTCGCCGCCGGCGGCTCGCGCTCGCCCGAGGAGCTGGGCCGCATCGTCGGCGTCGACCTCACCGACCCCGGCTTCTG
>CAYZPZ010000045.1:0-12061 GCA_964480205.1 uncultured Conexibacteraceae bacterium | reverse complement strand
TGCGGGGCAAGGACGTGAAGGTCCTGCAGCGCAACCTGACCCGCCTCAAGCACCGGACCAAGCGGACCGGCCGGTACAACAAGCAGACCGTCAAGAAGATGAAGGCCCTCGAGCGCCGCCGCAAGTGGCGCGTGGACGGCCGCATGCAGCGGATCGAGGCCAAGCGAATCAAGAAGATGGTCGCCAAGCAGCGCGAGCGCAAGCGCGCGCAGCAGCTGACCGCGGCCGGTCCCTACCGATTCCCGGTGGGCGACCCGCACAACTTCGGCGGAGCGAGCGCCCGCTTCGGGGCGCCCCGCTCGGGCCACAGCCACCAAGGCCAGGACATCTTCGCCCCCTGCGGCACGCAGGTCTACGCGGCCCAGGCGGGCAACATCAAGGTCAACGCCTACCAGAGCTCGGCGGGTAACTACCTGGTGATCGACGGCGCGGATGGCACCGACACCGCCTACATGCACCTGATCCATCGGCCCGCTATCCCGACGGGCACCTGGGTGAAGGCCGGCTGGCACATCGGCAACGTCGGCGAGAGCGGCAACGCGTCGGGCTGCCACCTGCACTTCGAGCACTGGACGGCGCCGGGCTGGTACGAGGGCGGCTCCCCCTACGACCCGCTGCCCGAACTGCAGTACTGGGATAGCTACTCGTGAGATTCCGCGCCGGGAAGCACACCGCCACCCTGGTCGCGGGGCTGGCGGCACTAGCGCTGCCCGCCGTCGGGAGCCCGAGCGAGGCGAGAGCCCAGGCCGTCAGCTGCCCGCCGACGCCGAAGACGCTCAGCCCGAAGGCAAAGGCGTTCGCCCGCTTCACGATGCTGATCCGGATCAACCAGCCGCACAACGCGGCCACCTACGCGAATCCCGACGAAGCCACCGGCGGGCTGGGGGGCCGGATCAGGTCCAACGACGTGTTCGTGATCAACACCCGCTTTCACAAGTCCTCGCCCGAGACCTGGACACAGAGCGTTGACATGCTGCGTAACGCCTTCCCCTGCAACCGGATCGTCGCGCTGAACGGCTTGGGCCTCGATCCGTCGGCACCCGGCTACGCCTACGCTCTCTGGAATTCGCCGTGGGTTTGGGCCCTGCTCACAGATTGGGAGAAGCTGGATTGGCTGGTGGGACGCTCCTCGAACCCATGGCTGGGCGGCTGGACCGGCAAGCGCCGCAAGACGCGCAAGCGGGTGCGGCGCTGGGTCGGCGGGATCACCCACGGGTTCAGGTCCAATCCGAACCACCGCTGGAAGCGCGCCGGGATCGTGCCCCAGTACAGGGGCAAGTGGGACTACGGGATGCTCGCCCGCTCGGTGAGCGGGCCGCACCGCGGCATCGCCAAGGGGCGCCGCGGCTGGCAGAGCGTGCAGACGCAGGACTTCTGCGCCGATCGCGGCGGCAGGGGGATGAAGAGGATCACCGGCGAGCTGCTCCGCGCCTACAAGCAGGCCAACTTCAAGCGGGTGAAGCGCAAGGGCCGCAAGCGGGGAGGCAAGCGCTTCCGCTACAAGAAGCGCCCATGGCGGGTCAATCCTCGCAACCTCGGCGTCCAGGTCTCCTTCACCCACCGTCCCCACCCGGGCTCACGCATGGCGCTGCTCAAGACACCGCCCGGCAAGGCCTCCAAGTGCACACGGGCGGCGCTGAAGCGCGGCGGCGGCGCCATTCTTTTCTGGGCCTCGCCCGACTCCATGCGCGCCCTGTTCGCGACCCGGCGGGTCTGCGCGCTACGCCCCTCGCCCAGCGGCACCTGCTGAGCACTACTCTGGGTGGCCGCGGGCGTTACTGAGCCAATGAGAAACCGCCGCATTAGAGCGTGGGCCGCCTCGGTCGCGAGCGCCGGGCTGCTCGCGGCCCTGGTCGGCGTGACGGGCTCCGCCACCGCCGACCCGCCCGCCAGCCGGCCGAACGTGGTGATGATCGTCACCGACGACCAGACCCTCGAGGAGATGCGCGGCCTGCCGCTGACCAAGTGGTGGCTCGGCGCCCAGGGCACGACCTTCAACCGTGCCTACATCTCCTATCCGCTCTGCTGCCCGGCCCGGGCCTCGATGCTCACCGGGCAGTACATGCACAACAACGGTGTCCGCGGCAACGGGGGCGCCTGGGGCGGCTGGTACAGGTTCAACCTCAGCGCGGAGGCGAGGGCCCTGCCGACCTGGCTGCGGAACGCCGGCTACTACAACGTGCACATCGGCAAGTACATGAACGGCTACACGGGGAGCCCTGCCCCGGTCCCGCCCGGCTGGGACGAGTGGTACGGCAAGTACTCGGAGTTCAACCGCCACGTCCCCGGCGCGAAGCTCTATTACAACTACCGGATGCTCGAGGACCCGCCGGTGGCCGGCGGTGTCCCGTGTCCGAGCGGCGGGCCCGACGTCCCCGGCGAGCCGCACACCTGCTTCTACGGCCAGAGCAGTCGCGACTACCAGACCGATGTGATCAGCGATAAGGCGGTGGAGGCGATCCACCGCCTGGGCGGCGACGGCAGCACCGAGCGGCCGTTCTTCCTGAACGTCTCCTTCAATGCCCCCCACTCTCCCTACGTCCCGGCGGCTCGGCACGCCGGCCTCTACGCCGGGATGAAGCTGCCGAAGCTGCCGGGGGCGAACGAGAAGAACGTCTCCGACAAGCCGCGCTTCCTCCGCCGGCTGCCGAGGCTGGGCAAGGGCAAGCGGCGTCAGAACATCCGACGACGGCGAGCCCGCCTGGCGATGCTCGCCTCGGTCGACCAGGCCGTACACGCGATCGCCGTGGCGCTGCACCGGGAGAACGAGCTCAACAACACCTATCTGATGTTCGTCTCCGACAACGGCTACTTCCAGGGCCAGCACCGGATCCGCCAGGGCAAGTATCTGCCGCACGAGCCCTCGGCGCGGGTGCCCCTGATGATCCGGGGTCCCGGCATCCCCCGCGGCGCCGCCTCCGAGGAGCTGGTCTCCAACGTCGACATCGCGGAGACGGTTCGGCACATCGCCGGCGCCTCGGCCTCGCTGGTCCAAGATGGCCGCTCGCTGCTGCCCTTCGCCCGACTGCCCAGTGCAAGCACGACGCGCCCGCTGCTCCTGGAGGGCGACGCCGGGCCGGGCATCGACGACGAGACCGGAGAGGGGCCGGTGCTGGAGGCCGCCGATCGCAAGCGGCTGAAGCGCTATCGCAAGAAGCTGAAGAGGCAGAAGCGCAAGCTGCGCCGCAAGTGCAAGCAACTGAAGCGGAAGGCCCCCAAGCGCGCCCTGCTCTGCTTTAAGCGCGGGGTCCGCAACCTCGAGCAGGAGCCGACCCTCAGCACCTACAACCTGCGGGCGCCCGCGTATCGCGCGCTGCGGACCGACCGCTACCTGCTGACCCTGTACTCGAACGGCGTGGTCGAGCTCTACGACATGCGTCGCGATCCCCATCAGCTTCGCTCGGTGCACAAGAACCGGCGCTACAAGAAGGTGCGCAAGTGGATGCTGGCGCGGCTCAACGAGGTCGCCCTGTGCCGGGGGCCGAGCTGCTCGCGCCCGATCGGTCGCGAACCGAAGCTGCTGAAGAGCAAGAAGGGGAAGAAGGGCAAGAAGGCGAAGAGCCGTAGGCGCTGAGCGCGACAGGACCTCAGTCAGGCTCGCCGGATTGGCTGAGCCGCCGGGGTTTCTGCGCCAGGGGCAGGTCCTCCGCGAACGCGAGCATCGCCCCTGGCCGCTGCCCGAGCGGCCGTGGCTTATGGGTCAGACCTGGTTCGACCTGCTGTTCGCCCACTGGCCGATGCCGGTTGAGTCGCTGCGCCCGGTGGTACCGCCGCAGCTGCCGCTCGACACCTACGGGGGGTCGGCGTGGGTTGGGGTCACACCCTTCGTGGTGAGGGGGGTGCGCCTGCGTCTGGTCCCGCCGCTGCCCTGGATCTCGAGCTTTCCCGAGATCAATGTGAGGACCTACGTCACGGTCGAGGACAAGCCCGGGATCTACTTCTTCAGCCTGGACGCCGATTCCCGCGCGGCCGTGTTCGCCGCGCGCCGCGCTTACCGGCTGCCCTACTTCCACTCGAGGATCTCCGTCGCCACCTCGGGAGGCGAGATCACCTACTCGGCTCGGCGCCGTTCCCGGGACGGCCCGAGCGTCGCCTTCGAGGCGACCTATCAGGCGGTGGGCCCGGCGGCGCCGCCCTCACCGGGGTCGCTGGAGCATTGGCTGACCGAGCGCTACTGCCTGTACGTCCTGGGCGACCGCCAGCGCCTGCACCGGGCGGAGATCCACCATCCTCCCTGGCCGCTGCGCGCGGCCCGGGCGCAAATCCGGGCTAACACCATGGCGGATCCATTCGGACTCGAGCTCGGGAGCGATCCCCTGCTCCATTACTCCGCTCGCCAGGACGTGGCGCTGTGGCCGATCCACGTGATCTAGGCGTGGCGGCTGCACCGCCGCCGCTGAAACCGTGGCGCGCGCGTCCGGTACGTTCAGGCGGTGAGCTCGGCCCGATCCGCTCGCCTGGATGCGTCGCGCCGGGGCGCCTGCCTCGCGCTCGTCGCCGCAGCGCTGCTCGCAGCCGGCTGCGGCGAGAAGGAGGAGCCCGACCTCTCCACGGTCGAGGTGACGACGGAGACCGCGCCGACGACGCCCACGACCCCGACCACGCCCCCCACCACGCCGACCGAGCCCGAGGCACCCTAGTCGGAGCCGCGGGATCCCGCGCGAGCCTCCGCAACCCCGCTGCCCTCGGCCTGTTAGAGACACGACCATGAGCGCACGCACGCGCATCACCCGCTTCGCCACCGCGTTCGCCGCCGGCACCGCGCTGAGCGTCGCCGGCGCCTCCGGCGCCGCCGCGCAGTATCCACAGCAGCAACCCGCCACGGAGCGGCCGAACCCGTGCCTGGACCCGGCGACCGGCCCCCAGCTCCGCTGTCCCGATCTGCGGATGGCGCCACCTCGCGGGATGTACGTGACCAAAGGCGGCAAGACACTGCTTCACGCCACCAACGACATCCGCAGCCGAGGCGCCGGGCCGCTGGAGGTGCGTGGCAGGCGCACCTCGAAGCGCTACATGTCGGTCCGCCAAGCGATCCACACCACCTCGGGCGGCAGGCAGCTCTTCGAGACCGACGCCCGGCTGGTCTTCTACCGGATACCCAAGCAGGGCCGCTATTGGAAATTCGAGGACGCGGCCGAATTCACGCTCTGGCGGCTCGACGCCGCCACGGGCGAACGGGCTGAGCGCGTCCGTCGCGGCCCGAAGCTGATCTACTGCTTCCGCGACCTGAAGCGGACCGGCAAGCGAGGACCGAAGAAGCGCAAGTACCCGGGGTGCAGCCAGAATCCGAAGATCAAGAAGCGGACCCTGGGAACCTCCATCGGCTGGTCGGACATCTACCCGGCGAGCTATTACCAGAACTGGATCAACGTCCGGGGGCTGAAGGGATGCTTCGAGTTCGTGATGACCGCCGACCCGCGCAACCTGCTGTTCGAGAGCGACGAGAGCAACAACGAGGGCTCACGACGGGTCCGCCTGCCCGCCAACGGCAAGAAGATCCGCTCCTGCTAGCGGCTGCCTAGCGGCTCGGGAGCTGAAGCACCTCCAGCGTGCTCGAGAAGGCCAGCCCCGGCCGGGGGCCGCCCTCGATCGCGTAGATACGCTCGTCCACCGAGACCACGGCAAGGCCGTGCCGAGGTGTCGGCAGCGGGGGCAGGGTGCTCCAGCGATCGGCGTCCGGCTCGTAGGCCTCGACAGGCGCGATGGTCCGATCGCCCTCGGCGAGCTCCTCGCCCCCCACGGCGACCACCCGGCCCCCCGCCGCGGCCGCGCCGAAGCCGCTGCGTGGCGTGGGCACCGGGGGGAGCTCGGCCCACTCGCCGGTCGGCGTGTCGAGGACCTCGGCCGCGTCCAGGTTCCGACCCGAGGCACGGCCTCCCAGCGCGTAGATGCGCGGCCCGATCGCGGCGGCCGCGAGATGCTCGCGCGGGACCCGCATCGGTGGGCCCTCGCTCCAGCGATCGGCGGCGACGTCGTAGACCTGGACCCGATCGAGGGGACGCCCGCCGGCGCGGGCGCCTCCGATCGCATACAGGCGGTCCCCGACGGGCACCAGCGCATGGGCGGCCCGCGCAAGCCCGGAGCCCTCGAGGGACTCCCAGGAGTCGGTCGCCGGCTCGTATCGCTGCAACTCGTCAACCTCTCCGGAGAGCGAGGCGTCGGCGGCGTAGCCGCCATCCACGTAGAGCTTGCCGCCGTGGGCGGCGACGGCCGGATGGTTCACCCCGGTGGGCATCGGGGCCACCCGCTCCCATTCGTCGGAGGCGAGGTCGTAGCGAAGGGTCGTGTCCGTGGTCTCTCCCGCCGGTGCCTCGAAGCCGCCGACCACGTAGATCGAGCGGCCGATCGCTGCCGCACCGACCTCCGTGCGCGCGAGCGGGCTGGCGGTGAGCGCCACCCACTCCCCTTGCGGGGTGGGCGCCATCGTCTCCTCGGGGCTCGCCGGCCCGGTTAGCTCTCCGCTCCGGCCCGAGCCGTCGGAACCGACGAGTAGCACGATCGCCACCACCCCGGCGGCCGCGGCGACGACGCCCGCCAGCGCCCAGCGGGTGCGCGTGCTGCGGCGGGAGGTCATCCTCGCGCCCCCTCCACACGCGGCCTGAATCCGGCGCAGCTCTCCACCGGCAGCCGCGGGTAGCGCGGGAAGGAGGGATCGGTGCGGGAAAGCTCGCACAGGGAGAAGGTGGATCCCCGGGTGTTCGAGATCAGCCGCTGGTGCCGACAGCGGTCGCAGAGGCCGGCCCGCGGCCTGCTCATCGTTCGGCTTCGGGACCCTCCGGGAGCGGCTCCACCTGCTCCGCGGCGTCCTCGGCCTCGGTGGCCGCCGCCTCGGCGTGCCCGGCTGCCAACTCCGCGTCCTCGGTCGCCCGCTCGACCGGCGACTCCGTGCCGAGCAGCGCCCGCTTCAACCGACCGCCGACGTACTCGCCGCCGCGCTGGGCCCTCTCCAGCGGCTCGGTCAGCTTCACCACGCGACCCAGCATCTCGTTCATGCGCTCGGCCTGCTGAAGCGCGTGCTCGGTCTGGCGCTGCATCGCCTCGAGCTGGCGCTGGGAGGTCTCCATCAGCTCGTTGGCCTGCCTGAGGCTGCGCTGCACGGTGCCGGGCAGCTCGACCAGCGCGACCAGCGCGGAGATCGGGCGGGTTAGGTGGTCCCTCAGCACCCCCCTCAGCCTAACGGGGCCAAGTGCGGCCGGCCGGGGTTGGTCACTTCACTTCGTATAGTGATGAGGATGCGGACCTTCCGGCGGCTGCTCGGCTTCCTGCGCCCCTATCGGCGTTCCCTGCTCCTCTCCCTGGCGCTCGCCTGGGCGGCGATGGGGATGACGGTTGCAATTCCCTGGCTCGTCGGCCAGGGCGTCGACGCGATCAACGACCAGGAGCGCGACCGGATCATGCCGCTGGCCCTGCTGCTGCTCGGCGCCGGGCTGCTCCGGCTCGGACTGACGGTTGGCCGCCGGCTGATCGCGGGTCGCGTCTCGCTGGCGGTCGAGTTCGACCTGCGCCAGCGCTTCTACGAGCATCTGCAGCGGCTGGAGCTGGGTTTCTTCGATCTGCAGCAGACCGGTCAGCTGATGTCGCGGGCGACCGTCGATCTGCAGTCGATTCGCTTCTTCCTCGGCTACGGCCTGATCTGGATCAGCCAGAGCGCGCTGACAATCCTCTTCGCCGCGGCCGTGATGATCGTGATCAACCCTCTGCTGGCGGCGCTCGCGCTGGCGATGATGCCCCTCCTGGTCATCACCGCGACGCGCTACGGCAGGCGCAACCGCCCCGCCCAGCAGGAGGTGCAGCAGCGGGTCGCCGAGCTGACCGCGGGGGCCGAGGAGAGCATCTCGGGGATCCGGATCGTGAAGGCGTTTGCGCGCGAGCGCCACATGCTCGAGCGGTTCCGCGGCTCCGTGGATCGCGTCTTCGACCAGAGCATGTTCTCGACGCGCCTTCAGGCCTTCTATACGCCGCTGATGGGCTTCCTGCCGAACCTGGCCCTGGCGGTGGTCCTGCTCGCCGGCGGGCACCTGGTCATCGACGGCCGCCTCACCCCGGGCGAGTTCAGCGCCTTCTACATCTACCTGCTGATGCTCTCCGGACCGGTGCGCTGGCTGGGGATGTCGCTGAGCATGGCCCAGCGGGCGGTCGCCTCGGGCAACCGCTTCTTCGAGATCCTCGACCGCGAGCCGGAGATGGCCAGTCCGCCGGGCGCGCCGCCGCTGCCGCCGGGCGGCGGCCGGGTCGAGCTGGAGCGGGTCAGCCTGCGCTACGACGGCGGCGAGCCCTCGCTGGAGGGCCTCGACCTGCGGGTGGAGCCCGGGCGGACGGTCGCGCTGGTCGGCCCCACGGCGTCGGGCAAGACCAGCCTGGTGGCGCTGCTGGCCCGGCTGTATGACCCGAGCGAGGGCCGGGTGCTGATCGACGGAGCCGATCTGCGTCAGGTCGATCTCGGTTCGCTGCGCTCCCAGATCGCCTTCGTCGCCGACGACAGCTTCCTCTTCTCCGACACCGTCGCGGGCAACATCGCCTACGCGCGCCCCGGGGCCGGCGTCGACGAGATCGAGCGGGCGGCGCGTCGGGCTCAGGCGCACGAGTTCATCATGCGGCTGCCGGACGGCTATGAGACGGTCGTCGGCGAGCGGGGCCTGACCCTGTCGGGCGGGCAGCGGCAGCGGCTCGCGATCGCCAGGGCGCTGCTCGCCGAGCCGCGGATCCTGATCCTCGACGACGCCACGTCCTCGGTGGATGCCCGCACCGAGTCCCAGATCAAGAAGGGCCTGCGGGAGGCGATGGCGGGGCGCACCACCTTCATCGTCGGGCATCGCCTCTCGACTATCTCGCTTGCCGATGAGATCGTTGTCCTCGACCGAGGGCGGATCGTGGACCGCGGCGGCCACGAGGAGCTGCTCGAACGCTGCCCGCTGTACGCGGAGATCGCCGAAAAGGGCCTGGAGGACAAGGTCTACCTGCAGCGCGATCTCGAGGAACGCGAGGAGCTGGCGCGGCTGTGAGCTCGAACGGGCACAAGGACGAGCGGGGGCTCACCCGGCCCCCCGAGGAGGCGGCGGTCGAGGCCGAGGAGCGCGAGGAGGTCGCCTACCAGCAGCCGGCCGAGAACCGGCTGCGGGCGGTGGCGCTGCTGTTCGTCTCGTTGTGGCGGCTGATCCGCGGCGAGGACCAGCGCGGGCGCAAGGTTCGGTGGATGCTCTCCCTGCTGCGGCCCTACCGCCGCCAGGTGATCGGGATGTTCGCGGCGCTGGTGGCGGCGACGGCGGCGACGCTGGCGCCCCCGTACCTGGCGGGCAAGGCGCTCTCCGACGGCATCCTCGCCAACGACCTGGCCACGCTGAATCTGATCGTCGCCGCCTTCATCGGCTCGGCCCTGCTGTTCTGGGGGGCGAGCTTCGCGCAGACCTACCTGGTCGGCTGGGTGGGCCAGCGGGCGCTGCAGGACCTGCGGGTGCGGGTCTTCCGCCACCTTCAGGGGATGTCGATCGGGTTCTTCACCCGCAACCGGCCCGGGGTGCTGATCTCGCGGCTGACCAACGACGTGGACGCCCTCGACCAGCTGATCTCCACCGGGGTGGTGACCCTGTTTCAGAGCACGCTGACGCTGGTCGGGGTGGTGGTGATCATGCTCCTGCTGGACGTCGGGCTGGCGCTGGTGGTGTTCCTCACCTTCCCCCTTCTGGCGATCGCCAGCGTCGTCTTCCGGATCGTCGCGGCCAAGGCCTATCGGATCACCCGCGAGCGGATCGCCGAGGTCACCGCCTACCTGCAGGAGACGCTGAGCGGCGTGCGGGTGGTGCGCAGCTTCGCCCAGGAGCCCCGTCACCTCGAGCGGATGGGCGAGTTGAACGAGGCCAACCGCCGGGCGAACCTGAAGACGGTCTACCTGAACGCCTCCTACTTCCCGGCGGTGGAGCTGCTCTCGGCGGTGGGGACGGCGGTGATCCTGCTCTACGGCGGCTATCAGGCGCTCGATCTCGCCGACGCCGATGCGCGCCGCACCCAGATCGGGGTGGTGGCGGCGTTCGTCGTCTATCTGAACACCTTCTTCGATCCGATCCAGCAGCTCTCCAACCTGTACACGACCTATCAGCAGGGGATGGCGGCACTGGACAAGATCTTCGACCTGCTCGATACCGAGCCGGACCTGGTGGACCGACCCGGCGCGATCGACCCGAGGCCGCTGGGCGGCGAGATCGAGCTAGAGGGGGTCTGGTTCTCCTACGGGACCTCGCTCGGAGGCGTCGAGAAGGTGGGCGCGGGCGCGCTCGATGGCGGTGGCGCCGAGCCGACCTCCGGCGAGCTGGACTGGGCGCTGCGCGATGTGTCGCTGAGAATCGCGCCGGGCGAGACGATCGCGCTGGTCGGCGAGACGGGCGCCGGCAAGTCCACGCTGGCCAAGCTGGTCTCTCGGTTCTATGACCCGCAGCGCGGGGTGGTGAGGGTGGACGGACACGACCTGCGCGAGCTGCGCGCGCAGTGCCTGCGCAGCGAGCTCGGGATCGTGCCCCAGGAGGGCTTTCTGTTCTCGGGCACGGTGCGCGAGAACATCGCCTTCGGCCGGCCGGAAGCCTCCGAGGCGGAGATCGAGGCGGCGGCCGATGCGATCGGGGCCGGTGAGTTCATCCGGCGGCTGCGTGGCGGCTTCGACGCGGAGGTCGGCGAGCGCGGAGCGGCGCTGTCGGCGGGACAGCGACAGCTGATCGCGTTCGCGCGGGCGCTGCTGGCCGAGCCGCGGATCCTGATCCTCGACGAGGCGACCTCCAACGTGGACGTGCGCACGGAGCGGGCGATCGAGGAGGGACTGCGACTGCTGCTGCGCGATCGGACCGCGATCGTGATCGCGCACCGGCTGTCGACGATCCGGGGGGCGGATCGGATCGCCGTGCTGGAGGGCGGGCGGATCGTGGAGCTGGGCTCACACGACGAGCTGGTCGAGGCCGGCGGCCGCTACGCGCGGCTGTACGGGACCTGGGCGGAGCTGGCCGCCGCGTGACGTCCAGCCCGAGCCGAGGCTAGGGGGAAACGCCGCCGCCGGGGCCGACCCCGCCGCCGCCGCCGCTGCCGCCACCGGTATCGCCGCCCGTATCGCCGCCGGTGTCGCCGACGCCGCCGCCCGTTCCGGGGCTGGAGGGCGCGGGCGCGGCGGGCGCGCTAGGCGCGGCCCCGGTGTCGCCGCCGGTCGCGCCGGAGGTGTCGGTGGCGGTGGGTCGCTGGCCGCACTCGCTGAAGCCGTAGGACTCGGCGGCGGTCGCGGTCTCGGACTGGGCGGAGTCGAGCTCGGACTCGAACTGGGAGGTGTCGGTGCCGCGCTCGTTGGCGAGCGCGATCTTCTCGCCGGCCTCGACCTGCGCCTCCATGCCGGCGAGGAACGTGTCGAGGGTGGTGCGGTCCTCGTCGGGCGCGCCGAGGTTGCGGATATCGTCGACCACGCCCTGGCGCAGGTCGGCGATCTCGCCGGCGGCGGTGAAGCCCTCGCCGGCCGCGACGAAGGTGCCGATCGCGGCGTTGGCCTCGGCGCAGATCGCGTCGGCCTCCTCGATGAACTCCGCCTTGTCGAGCGGACCGCCCGTGGTCGTGGTCGGGACCACGATCGGCTGTTCGGGCGAGTCGTCGCCGCCGCAGGCCGAGAGGACCAGCGCCGCGCCCACGAGGAGCGCCAGCGCCTGGATTGGCCGCAAACGCCTCATCAAGCGGCGCAAGCTAGCAAGGATCGTCCTCCAGGTCGGGGCCCACGCCCTACCCAGGGCCATTCCGCGGAACCTTCCTCAGGCGAGATCCTCGTCGCTCTCGCAGTGCTTTCGGCATCGCCGTCCATGCCGTGCCCCTCGATCAGCGTCAGGTGACCCTTCGAACGCCGTTCGCTGTTGCGCCCTCCCCGTGTGTGGGTCTGGGCGTGGCAGTTCCCGCACAGGACCGCCAGGGTCGTTCAAATCGTCGGCGTGGTCCTCGTGATTACGCGCTACCTATCCCCACGCAACCAGCACGGGACGCTGCTACGGGCCGCTGCCGTTCCACCAGTCACGACCAGGCACGTACTTGAGGCGGTACCAGGAATACA
>CAYZPZ010000044.1:5297-12099 GCA_964480205.1 uncultured Conexibacteraceae bacterium | reverse complement strand
AGCTGCAGGACCACCCCTTCTTCGTCGCCTCGCAGTTCCACCCCGAGTTCAACTCGCGGCCGACCCGGCCCGAGCCGCTCTTCCGCGATTTCGTCGGCGCCGCCGCCGAGCGGGCCGCCGAGCGTCCGGCCGCCGCGCCAGAGGCGCCGGAGGCTGCGGCCGAGGAGGTCGCGGCCGAGCAATAGCCTGTCGCCCGTGGGCGACTCAGAGCGGCGCATGCTCGACCGTTTCGTGCGGCTGTGCGAGATCTCCAGCCCGACCGGCTCCGAGCGCGCAGTCGCCGATGCCGTGCTCGCCGAGCTTCGCGGGCTGGGCGTCGAGGTTGAGGAGGATGGCGCGGCCGAGCCGGCCCGCGCGGCCGCCGGCAACCTGATCGCGCGCCTGCCCGGGCGCGGCGAGGGCTGGATCTCCTTTTTCGCGCACCTGGATACCGTGCCCCACGACGGCGCGGTCGAGGTGGTGGAGGAGGGGGGCATCTACCGCAGCCGCGGCGAGACGATCCTTGGCGCCGACGACAAGGCGGCGGTGACCAACCTGGTCGAGCTCGCCGCCCGCCACGTCTCCGATCCGGCCCCGCTGGGCTTGGAGCTCGTCTTCACCGTGGCCGAGGAGGACGGCCTGCGGGGAGCGAAGGAGCTCGACGTCGCCGGCCTGCGCGCCCCCTTCGGATACGTCCTCGACCACGCGACCCCGATCGGGGAGGTGATCGTCGCCGCCCCCACCTACAAGCAGCTGGCCGCGCATTTCCGCGGCCAGGAGGCGCACGCGGGGATCAATCCCGAGAACGGGCACAGCGCGATCGCCGCCGCCGGCGCCGCGATCGCGCAGATGAAGCTGGGTCGCCTGGACGAGGAGACCACCGCCAACATCGGCGTGGTCGAGGGGGGGACCGCCTCGAATGTCGTCCCGGGTCACTGCCGCCTGCTGGGCGAGGCCCGCTCGGTCGACGGCGAGCGCGCCGCGGCGACGGTCGGCGAGATGGTCGACGCCTGCACCTGGGCGGGCGGTGAGCACGGCTGCGACGTCGACATCGAGGTCACCGAGATGTTCCGGGGCTACCGTGCAGATCCGAGCTCCACGGCGGTCGCGGTCGCCGAGCGGGCGCTGCGGCGCGTCGGGCGCGAGCCCAGCAGGGTGGCGACCGGCGGGGGAAGCGACGCCAACGCCTTGATCGCGGCGGGCTACGAGTGCGTGCTGCTCGCCAACGGCACCGAGGCCAACCACACTCCCGAGGAGTCGGTGAGCGCGGCCGCCATCACCGAGATGCTGGCGGTCTGCGAGGCGGCGATCACCGAGGCGGCCGAGGGGGGCGTCGAGGGCTGATGCTGAAGCTGCGCCGGGGGACAGTGACGAGCATCGACCCGCTCACCGTGAGCGTCGACGGCGCAGAGCGCCGGGCCTGGGCCGATCGCTCGCTGGTGGGCGAGGTCAGCGAGGGCGACGAGGTGATCGTCAACGTCGAGGCGCTCGATCTGGGGCTGGGATCCGGCGGCTTCGACGTCGTCCACGTCAACCTCACCCGGGGCCTGGAGGCGCCCGGCCGCGAGGACCTGAACGCGATCAAGCTCAACTACACCTCGCTCCAGCACGCGGTCGACCCGGTCGAGCCGGCCGCGTCCGGCCGCGGCGAGGCCGCGGAGCTGCGGCCGGCCCGGCGCATCCCGGTGTTGGTCCTGCTGCTGCACGGCCAGCTCGCGCCGGCGGCCTGGGCCGCTCGCCGGACGGCGCCGCGCGCGCGGATCGGCTACGTGCAGACGCCGGGCGGCGCGCTACCGGGGGCGCTCTCGCGCGACGTCGCCGCGCTGCGCAAGCGAGGCCTGCTCGATGGGCACGTCACCGCCGGACCGTGCCACGGGGGCGAGCTGGAGGCGATCAGCGTCCCGGGCGCGCTGCACGCCGCCGCCACCGAGCTCGGCTGGGACGCCGTGATCGCGGGGCCGGGCCCCGGCATTCTCGGCTCAGCCAGCGCCCTCGGCCACGGCGGGATGGCGGCGCTCGACGCCGCCCACGGCGCTCTCGCGCTGGGGTCGCAGACTCTTGTCGCGCCGCGGCTCTCCTCCGGCGACCCACGGCCGCGCCATCACGGCCTCAGCCACCACGCCGAGTCGGTGCTTCGCCTGCTGCTGGCGCCGGTGCGCGTTCCGGTCCCCGAGGTCGACGAGGCGGGTTGGCCGGTCCGGGAGGAGGAGGGCGCGGGCAGCGCGCTCGATCAGCTGCGCGAGGCCTGCACCGACCGCCACGACATCTGGGTGCGCCCGGTCGACCTGGACGGATACGAGGCGAGCGGCCTACCCACCCGCACGATGGGCCGCGAGCTACGCGAGGACCGCCTCTTCTTCGCGGCGGGTCTCGCCGCCGGGGATGCGCTCGGCGCGCTGGCTGGTCATGATGGGCGCTGACGGTGATGAGGCGCCGCGGGCGGTGTGCTCGGCGGATAGGAGAGACACATGAGCGAGGAGCCGGAAGGGCTCGAGCGGATAGGCGGAAAGCTCGTCCACAAGGGGCCGATCGCCTCGGTTCGCATGGACCGCTTCCGCTACCCCGACGGCGGCACGGACGTGCGCCAGGTGGTGGTACATCCCGGCGCCGTCTGCGTGGTGGCCCACGACGGCAAGGCCGTCTACCTGGTCCGCCAGCCGCGCGAGCCGGTGGAGGAGATTGCCCTGCTGGAGTTGCCGGCCGGCAAGCTCGACAGTGATGGGGAGACGCCGCTGGAGTGCGCCCAGCGCGAACTGCGCGAGGAGATCGGCAAGGCGGCCGGAGACTGGCGCGAGCTGAAGCGCTTCTACACCAGCCCGGGCTTCGCGACCGAGCAGGTACACCTTTTCCTCGCCACCGAGCTCTACGACGAGCCCGGGGAAGCGACCGACGAGGAGCGGATCGAGGTGGTGCGGATCCCGCTCAGCGAGCTCGACAGCACGATTCAGGCCTGCCGCGACGCGAAGTCGCTGGTCGGGCTCCTGATCCTCAGGGACCTGCTCGCAGGTCAGACGCGCTCGTAGACCAGCGTCAGCACGCCGTCCTTACCGACCGGGTTGCTGTCGGTGAGCTTCCAGGTCGTTTTGTCGCTGTATTCGCCGAAGACCTTGGCGCCGGTGCCGAGCACCACCGGGAACACCATCAGCCGCAGCTCGTCGACCAGGTCGTGCTCGAGGAGGTCCTGAACCACCCTGCGGCTGCCCGCGACCAGGATGTTGCCGTCGATCTCGTCCTTCAGCTTCCCGACGTCCTTCGCGACGTCGCTGCCGATCACCGTGGTGTTGTTCCACTCGGGATCCTTCAGGGTCGAGGAAACCACGTACTTCGGCGCCGCGTTCAGCATCTTCGCGAACTCCCCCATCTCTCCAGGGGCGTTCTCCCGCTCCGGCCAGGCGCCGGCGAAGCTCTCGTAGGTGACCCGGCCGAGCAGGTGCGCCTCGGCCTCGGCAACCTCGTCGTACTTGAACTTGTTGCCCTCGTCGCCGCGGTCGAAGTCGAAGCTCCAGCCCTCGTACTTGAACTTCTCTCCGCCCGGGGCCTGCATCACCCCGTCCATGGAGACGAACTCGGTTACGACGATCCTTCCCATCTCGATTCTCCTTTCGGTGAGCACTTGGCCTAGTGACTGTGCGGCGAGTGAGGACTCATCGCCGTCGCCGGAGAACGCTCGCCCGGCCCCGGCTGGACGCAGGGACCTGCGGAGTTTCGCGGAATTACTCGGCATGGCTACGGTTGCGACGCCGTCCGCCCCCGACGAGGTTCACGCCTCGCCCCGGTTCGAGGCGCTGGTCCTCGACTTTCTCGCCCATCTCGAGTTCGAGCGGGGCCTGTCGCGGAACACCCTCGCCGCCTACCGCTCTGACCTGCTGCAGTTCGGACGCTTCCTGGCCGAGCGCGGCCGGGACGCGACTGGCGCCGGCGCCGAGGACCTCTCCGAGTTCCTGGCCGAGCTGGCCGGCGGCAACGGCGAGGGGGCGGCTCCCTCGGCCACGGCGACGGTGAACCGCAAGGCGGCCTGCCTGCGCTCGTTCTACCGGCATCTGCGCCGGGAGGAGATCGTCGAGGACGATCCCGCCGCGAAGCTGGCCACGCCGCGTCGCGGCAGGAAGCTGCCCGAGGTGCTCAGCTACGCGGAGGTCCAGAAGCTGCTGGCACAGCCTCGCGGCGACGAGCCGGCGGTCTTCCGAGATCGCGCGTTGCTCGAGCTGATGTATGCGTCCGGCCTGCGCGCCTCCGAGACCATCTCCCTCGAGGTGGCCGACCTCGACCTCGAGCGCGGGGTGGTGCGCGCCCGCGGCAAGGGCTCCAAGGAGCGGCTCGTCCCCGTCGGGCAGAAGGCGGTGGCGGCCGTGCGCAACTATTTGCGCGCCGGGCGTCCCAAGCTGGTGCGCTCCCCCGAGGAGCGCAAGCTCTTCCTCAACTTCCGGGGCGGCCCGCTCACGCGCCAGGGGCTCTACAAGATCGTCCTGCGTCACGGCGAGAGCGCCGGGCTGAAGGGACGGATGAGCCCGCACACGCTCCGTCACTCCTTCGCCACGCATCTGCTCACCGGCGGCTGTGACCTGCGCTCCGTGCAGGAGATGCTCGGCCACGCTGATCTCGCCACCACTCAGCTCTACACCCATCTCTCCGGCGAGGATCTGAAGGAGGCCTACTTCAAGGCGCATCCCAGAGCGACGGCAAGGCCGGTGACGAAGCCCGATTAGCATCAGCGCATGCCCGAGCTGCCCGAGGTCGAGACGGTCCGGCGGCAGCTCGCGCCCGCAGTGACCGGGCGCAGGATCGAGGCGGCCGAGATCCTCGACGAGCGCCTGACCAGGCCGGTGCCTCCGGGCCGCGTGGCGAAGAGGCTGCCCGGCCGGGAGATCGTCTCGATCGGCCGGCGAGGAAAGTACCTGCTGCTGGAGCTGGAGGGCGAGCTGACTCTGGCGCTGCATTTGCGGATGACCGGCAACCTGGTGCTGGGCGTAGCCAGCGACGGAGAGCTGCGTCACCTGCGCGCGCGCCTGCTCCTGGACGACGGCACGGAGCTGCTGTTCACCGACATCCGCCGCTTCGGCCAGGCGGTGCTGCTCGAGAACGGCCCCGAGCTGGAGGAGTACTTCGCGGCGAGGCTGGGGTTGGAGCCGCTCTCGAGCGAGCTGACTCCCGAAGCCCTCACCCGTCTGGCCGCCGGGCGCACCGCTCCGCTGAAGTCGTTCCTGCTCACGCAGACGGGGGTAGCCGGCATCGGCAACATCTACGCCGACGAGGCGCTTCACCGCGCCGGGCTTCATCCTCTTTCCCCCGCGGGCTCGATGAAGCCGGAGCACTGCGAGGCGCTGGTCCGGGGAATCGTGGAGGCGCTGGAGGCGGGCCTGGACGGGGGAGGGGCCAGCATCGACGACTACCGAGACGCCCGCGGCGAGCGGGGCTCGATGCAGGACGAGTTCCTGGTGCACACCCGCGAGGGTGAGCCGTGTGCGCGATGCGGCGCCACGATCGAGCGGATCGTGGTCGCCGGGCGCTCCACCTACTACTGCCCGGCCTGCCAGGTGAGGCTGCGCCGCCGCCCTCGGCGGCGGCGGAGGGTCACATCAACGGCGGCCGCAAACACCGCCGCCGAATCGGGGCGATGAGCGACGTCCCGCTTCCCGAGGGATTCGCGGTCGGGCACTGGAGCGATCCCGCGGGCCTGACCGGCTGCACGGTGGTGCTGCCGCCGCCGGGCTCGCGGGGCGGCGTCTGGATCCAGGGCGGGGGTCCGGGAACGCGCGAGACCGACACCCTCGGTCCGCTGGCGCGCTCGCAGGAGGCGAGCGCGGTGCTGCTCACCGGTGGCAGCGCATTCGGCCTGGCTGCCGCCGACGGCGTCGCACGCTGGCTCGAGGAGCACGAGCTCGGCTACTGGACCCCGGCCGGCCTGGTGCCGCTGGTCCCCTCGGCAGTGATCTACGACCTCGCCAGCGGCGATCCGAGCGCCAGGCCCGGCCCGGAGGAGGGCTATGAGGCCTGCCGGTCGGCGACTGGAGGCGTCCCCGAGCGCGGCTCGGTCGGGGTGGGCACCGGCGCAACCGTCGCGAAGGCGCTCGGCCGCGAGCGCGCGGGCCGCGGCGGCTTCGGCTATGCGGCTCTGCACACCGGCGCGGGGGAAACGGTGTCGGCGGTGGCGGCGGTCAACGCCGCCGGCGACGTGCTGGCCGAGGACGGTTCGGTCCTGGTCGGTCCGCGCGGCGATGAAGGAGAGATGCTGCGCGGCGCCGATCTGGTGGTCGCTTTGGAGCAGCCTCCCGAGCTGAAGGTCCCGGAGGGCAATACGACGCTGGTCTGCGTCTGCACCGACGCGGAGTTGACGAAGGCCGAGTGCGGGATGGTCGCCCGAGCTGCCACCGCCGGCATCGCCCGCGCCGTCGATCCCACCTTCACCCCGGTCGACGGGGATGTCGCCTTCTGTCTCGCCTCCGGGTCCGCCGGGGAGTCCCGGCCCTTCATCTCGATGCAGATCGGCGCCGCCGCGGCCACCGCCGCGGCCGCTGCGATCCGCGACGCGGTTCGCCAGGCGGCTGGCTGACTCCGTCCGGGGGCTGCGGCAACGTCCCTGGGCCATGCCCGGCAGCTACAAGACCGAGGCCGTCGTGCTGCGCAGCATCCGCTACGGCGAGGCCGATCGCGTCGTGCACCTGTACTCGGCGACCCGGGGGAAGATCGGCGCGATCGCCAAGGGCTCGCGGCGGCCGAAGTCGCGCTTCGGCGGGCGGCTCGAGCCGTTCTTCCGCCTCAACCTGGTGCTCTATGAGGGGCGCAGCGACCTGGCGACGGTGACCGCGGCCTCGACCGTGGAGGG